>JALVJO010000135.1 GCA_027028245.1 Deltaproteobacteria bacterium | reverse complement strand
GATTTAGGCACCCCCGTATTGGCCGCAAGATGCACGATAATATCCATGTCCTGGCAGCAGGCAATGGTGATCTCTGGATCCCGGATATCTCCAGGAACCAGTTCCACGGATGTATCAGGCAGGGCGCTGGCCGTGGTTCCTGGTGTGGATACTGAAAGAGCGGGACCGGTTCCAATCTTTTCAGGGCGAGCTTCGGTAAATTGGCAAACCCGTTCAAGGTCCTTGCGGCTGCCAACAGAAAGGTTATCGAGTACGCGTATGCGGCCTGCAATGCCATTTTCAAGCAAGTGCTTGATGAGGGCTGTTCCAATGAATCCGCATCCGCCGGTTATGAGCCACCTGGTATCTCCTGTTACCATTTTACCCCTCGAAAAATTTTATGCATTTGGATCTTATCAGCGTGCAGTTCCACCCTTTCAAACATGTCGTGAAGTACTTCAGCAGTCAATAAATGCGGCTTTAGCCCCAGTTCCTTCAAACCTGTATAGGCGGGATTATAATAGTGGTCTTCGAGTTCCACCCTTGGATTCTCAATGCTTTTGATTTCAACCCGGTGCCCCCGTTCGTTTCCAACCCTTTTTATCATTTCGGCAAGTTCATTGACAGTAAAGGTCTCTGTTATCTGGTTGAATATCCTGAGCTCCCCTTCTCCTGCGGGATTGAGCATGGCAAGCTCCACACAGGCGATGGTGTCTCGAATGTTCAGGTAGCCGCGTGTCTGCCCTCCCTTGCCGTATACGGTCAAAGGGTAGCCGGCCACTGCCTGGACAATAAAGCGGTTGATCACCGTGCCAAACAGCTCATCGTAGTTGAAAAAGGTGGCAAGGCCGCTGTCAATCTCCGTCTCGTCGGTGGAAAGCCCGTAAACAGGCCCCTGCATGAGATCCGTTACCCTTAATCCCCATGTCCTGACATAAAACCACAATAGATCCGTGTCCTGTATCTTGGTGGTGTGGTAGAGGGAGCTTGCCTGCCTTGGGAACAGAAACCGGTCCTTCCTGCCCTTGTGTTCTATGTCTATCCATCCTTCCTCGATGTCTATGCCGGGCGTGCCGTATTCGCCCATGGTGCCGAGTTTTATTATGTGGCAATCAGGGACGTTCTCATGTACTGCCCATATGATGTTCAGCGTGCTCAACAGGTTATTGGAAAGCGTGAGCATGGCTGCATGGTGATTGAGCATGGAATAGGGGGCCGAAGGCTGTTCCGCATAGTGAATCACTGCCTCCGGCTTGAACTCCTTAAAAAGCTGAGTAAGAAAGCCGTAACTGCAACAGTCACCTATTCTTGCCCCTATTTTTTCCCCTGTTTTCTCCTCCCAAAGCCTTATCCGGCCAAGCAGGTTTGGAACGCTGAACAGGGGTTCCACATCCAAGTCTCTGCATATGTTGCGCCTCAAATAGTTGTCTACAACCAACACATCGTGACCTTTGCGAGAGAATGCCATTGCAGTGGGCCATCCCAGATATCCATCCCCTCCAAGAATGAGAACTTTCATGGTTTTCCTTCTAGATTTTCTTATTTTTCACCAGGCCAATAACGTTCATTGGGATGATCTGTCATTGGAACAGCAGTAAACAATAATTCATTCTTAAACAAAAACTCTCTTAATTCTTTCTTGGAAAGAGGTATCTGATTTGAAGAAATATAAGGATCATTGACTGTGGTACTGACAATATCAGGATAATCGTAATTTATCTTTCTATATATCCCACGGAAAGCTGGCAGCACTGCAAAATAAGACGACAATTCGACTGTACGCCTGGTTTCTTCATTACTCATCAACTCTTCATACATCTTCTCTCCGGACTTTGTCCCTATTATCTTAATCTCAATATCACCAGGTCTAAAATTATAACGGGGAGCAAGTTCATCAATCATTACTTCTGCCAAATCCTTTATCCTTATAACCGGCATTTTTGTAATGAACACCTCTCCACCTCTGGCAAGACTGGAAGAATCTATGACCAGACGCACTGCATCTTTAATGCTCATAATAAATCTAGTCATCTCAGGATCAGTGAGGGTAACCGGTCCCCCTGATTTTATTTGCTGGCCAAAGATGGGGATAACCGAACCCCTGGAACCAAGTACATTACCAAAGCGAGTAGATGCAAAAATGGGCCCGCTGCCTTGAAAGTTGCTGTTTGCCGCAGTCATCAATCGCTCACCCATTAGTTTTGATGTCCCCATAACACTTGTAGGGTTGACAGCCTTGTCAGTGCTGGTGAAAATGACTGTTTTTACATCGTTATGACTGGCAGCATAAATGATATTTTGCACCCCATTTATATTCGTCTGGACCGCTTCAAATGGAGACCTTTCACATAAGATTACGTGTTTATAGGCCGCAGCGTGGAAAACCACATCAATGCCTTTCATCGTACGACACAGCTTGTCGCGATCCCGAATATCACTCAGGAAAAAATTGGCATTGTCGTAACGCAAATACCTTTGTTCCAGAAAAAAAAGCTCGCTTTCATTGTTGTCCAAGGCTACGACTTCCTGGGGAGCAAAATCATCTTCTAACAATTGGCGAACAAGTTCCGAGCCAACTGTTCCACATGCTCCTGTGACCAGCACCCTTTTACCGTTTAGAAAATCAGATGACATATGAACGACCTCTTAGATAAGATCTTACCCTTGATCATCACCAATATATTGACATTATTATCGAATATCAGGACTAGCTAGATTGTATTTTTGGCATTTATGTGATCTGTAAAAGTCTTTTGCAACACCAACATGGACATTACTGCCATTGGGGTGAAAATGTTCAACCAATGAACGCACAATCTAAATTGTACCTTCCTTAATGTCAATTTCCCACCATTTAGGAATGGTCAAAGTGCCGTTGAAGCATCTCAAATAACATAATTATTAATCAATTAGCCAGATGGCTTGTTCAGGCACTCCAAGCCGGACCACGGCATTTTCCTTGTTACTTAAAGCCTGCACGGCAAAATGGGACGAAATGTTTTCAGTCCTATCTTGGGAATCTTACACCAGAATAAGTAAGAGAAGAAGTATAGATAAACGTCATGCGGTATCCTGATATACGCCAAATACCAGGTACTTTTTTGTCTTGACAATGGAGGTAAGTTCAAGGAATGTACAAATATGGACTTCATATGCGACAAAAGGTAGGCTGCATAATATTAGGATAAATCTCCATGGCTTAGGGACAGTACTTCAACATATGGGTAGAAATTTCCGAAAAAAAGTGACCCTCCAATTTAAAAAGGGGATCTTTTTAAACAAACTCTTTTCTCTGATAGCAGACCTTTTTGCCCTTGCTCTTTCCTGGTTCGGGGCGTACTGGCTGCGTTTCAGCTTTGAGATCCCGCCGCACTACGTGGATCAGGCCATAAATCTTTTTCCCTGGATATTCGGCATAGAAACCTTCCTTCTCCTGCTCTTCAGATTAGACAGGATAATGCCACGTTTCACCTCCCTTTCAGATGCCACACGCATTGGATTTTATTGTTTCGGGGCGTCAAGTTCGTCTGCCATCTTCGTTTTTATTTTCAACCACAGCTTCCAGGGTTTTCCGCGCTCTATTCCCGTTCTCCAGTTCCTTCTCCTGTTCACCTTTACTGCAGGCTGGAGAATACTTCCACGAATATTGCATGAACAACATTATTATTTTGGCAAAAGGGGGAAACGGGCCCTGATAGTAGGGGCAGGCCAGGCAGGAGAAATGCTTGCAAGGGACATGCTCCGCCAGTCTGAACCCCAATTTCACCCGGTTGGATTCGTAGACGACGATAGACACAAGAAGGGGAGGCTCCTTCATGGCCTTTCGGTCCTTGGCCTTACCAGACAGCTGCCCGAAATAGTTAAAAAATACCGTATAGAGACCGTTATACTTGCCATACCGTCGGCAGACCGAAAAATTATAAGGCGGTTGACAGGACTATGTGAACAGGCCGGAGTTAAATTCCACACCCTGCCCTCGACCAGCGACCTGATCTCGGGAAGGGTCAGGGTATCAGATCTCAGGGAGGTGACCATCGAGGACCTCCTTGGACGAGAACCTGTCAAAATAGACCAGGAGGCAATTGCACAGGATATAGAGGGTCAGACGATCCTTGTGACAGGGGCAGGCGGTTCCATTGGAAGTGAACTCTGCAGGCAGATAGCAGGGCATAATCCCAGAAGGCTCCTCATGCTGGATGCATCCGAATACAACCTCTATGCCCTTTCCTCTGAAATGGAAAAGGGCAGCGGCAAGTGCGGACTCACATATCTTCTTGGAGATATA
This sequence comes from Deltaproteobacteria bacterium, assembly GCA_027028245.1. Lineage (GTDB taxonomy): Bacteria > Desulfobacterota > Dissulfuribacteria > Dissulfuribacterales > QOAL01 > QOAL01. The sequence continues at coordinate 5,508 of JALVJO010000135.1, read as the reverse complement.
AGAAACAAGGACTGGATCATAAAGGTCCTTTCAGAATTCAAACCATCTCTGATATTCCATGCTGCTGCGTACAAACACGTGCCGATGGTAGAGCATAATCCCGCGCCTGGCATTGACAACAACATAAACGGAACAATTAGCCTGGCTGATGCAGCCCATGATATGCAGGTCAAAAAATTTATAATGGTTTCCACTGATAAGGCTGTCAATCCAACCAACGTTATGGGAGCTACCAAGCGCATTGCCGAGATTTACTGCCAAAATCTTAACAGGATGTCTGGGACTGCCTTCATTACCACACGTTTCGGAAACGTGCTCAACTCTTCCGGCTCTGTCATTCCCCTTTTCCGCAAACAAATTGCAGATGGCGGTCCTGTGACAGTAACTCATCCTGATATCGAGCGTTATTTCATGACCATTCCAGAAGCCTGTCAGCTTGTGCTTCAGGCCGCATCCATGGGCAAGGGAGGAGAAATATTTGTTCTGGACATGGGAGAGCCTGTCAAGATAAGAGTGCTTGCCCAGCAGCTCATAAAACTTTCAGGCTATGAACCGGGGACGGATATACCAATTGAATACATAGGGCTGAGGCCCGGAGAAAAACTTTACGAGGAGCTTTTCCACCCATCTGAGAAACTTAAGGCCACCGGACATCCTAAGATTCTCCTTGCAAGAAGCTGTGAAGTTGAGTGGATATGGTTCAAGGCAAAGCTGAAGGCCCTTGATAAGAATCTCTACTCGGTGGCCCCTGACGAACTCAAAAAAAACCTGTGGACCATAATTCCAGAGTACCGGTATCAGAAACAAGACCGAAGAAGAATTGATGTTGAAGAAACAGTAAGTGATAACAGAGGTAAGGTGTCTATCGAATAATTAAATCACTCTTGATCGACGCGTAACGTAAGACAATAAGAACAACCCCATTGAGAATATGACATTTGAACAAAAGATCAGCGAAAAAAGACAGCCGTGTCGGCCCGGCAATATCCAGGAACAGGTTTATTATGATGATGAAATTGACCTGGCAGATCTCCTGGCAGTGCTTTACAGGCGCCGCATCTTCATTGCCGTTATCATTTCTGTTTTTCTTATTCTGGCCGTCTTTTATTGTTTCACTGCCACCAAGAAATATGAGGTGACTGCACAGATCCGTCCAGGCATCACAGGTTACGATAATAACGGCAAAAAGCTAAGAGATGTCACTCCTGAGGCCATTACTACCTGGTTTTCAAAGAAGGTTTACGAGCGTTATCTATCCAGGGATAAAAAAAGGGGGACCCCAATTCCAGTAATAAAGGCATCTAGCAAAAGAAGCTCTGACGTGATCCTGCTCACTACATATTATCCGGATCCGGCCAAGGGAACAAATTTCCTGCAAAATGTTCTGGAATGTTTCATAAAGGAACTCAATAAAAACCTTGGCGGAAATATTGCCATTACCAGGGAGATGCTTCTTGAGCATAGAAGGGCGATAGAAGTCCAGATAGAAAGGATTGCAATTCAAAGACTCGATATCCTTGCTCAGATTGATCAGAAACAACATGAACTCAAGGTAGCTGAGACCGAACTGCAGGCCATTGCAGTAAACAAGCAGCAGACCCAAGCTGTGATAAAAAGAATAAAGGCCCAGCTTGAAAAAGTTATACAAAATACCAACGAATTAATGGACTTGAGAAAAAACCTCATAAAAGAGACCACGGACAAGTTCTCCATGCTCATGTATGCCAATATTTTTCAGCAGAACATCTCCTACGTTACTACTCTTGAACAGAGACTCAGCCAGTTGAAGAAGGAGATAAATAAATACGAGGTGGATGAAGCCGAGAAGAAAATGGAAATCGCCCAGATCCAAGCAGAGATGAGGGAGCTTGGAATAAAAAAGGACAGGGAACTTCCCATAAGACAGAAATCCCTGGAAGGTAAAATTAAGGTTTTAGAAACAAAGGCAGCCGCCCTTTCACCCCTTGAAATCCTTCAATCGCCTTACAGTTCTGATCAGCCTGCAAGGCCTAGGGTTAAGCTTATCATTGCCCTTTCCATTGTGATCGGTTTGACGCTTGGTGTCTTCGGGGCCTTTTTCAGAGAATTTTTAGATAAAAACAGAGAGAACATAGAAGAACATCCGAATTATTAAATCAGCTCGTAATCGAATATTGTCCCCTAGCTCGAAGCGGATGGTTTTGTGCAACCCGCAGATCAGATGCTGGAGGGCATCAACACTTCCCACAAACCAGCCTGGAATGGCCTAAAATCAATCGGTTTAAAACTTTCGGAACCATAGGGATTGAACAATAATTTTACACAAGTTGTTTTCTTGAGTTCTTTGTCTAAAATCACGGCCTTGTGCGCAGACACATTAAATATCAAAGAAAGATCAGATATATTCCTATTATATTTACCTAAAACATCCAAATGGGGTATTGGCTCCAATGTAAATAAATCCAGTTCATTGAGAACAATTTGACGACTGCCGACTTGTAAGGTCCCTTTTTCTTTATTAAGTTTCACTACTCCATCAATAAACTTGTAATAGGGAACATATTTTTTATTTGTTCCAAATGAATAGGTTCCAAAAGAATACCACCACTCGGCCAAATCTATCATTCTATAAGGTATGAAGACATATACCTTTCCCCGAGGAAATAAAAAGTCTTTCCAGTTATTTTTGGAAGACAAGCCATATTTTTTTATTATATCATTGAGAGGTTCCGAAAGCCTGAAGACCTCTTTCAAAAATGCCAACGCCTTCTTTTCAGACCCGACCTTTTGAGCCATGCGAGATAATCCTCCAGGACCGCGAAGTGAAAAAAATCTTATCCAGTTGGCAGAAAACAAAGAATCTTCAGAAGCAAATGGCACAGCACTTAAAAAGACCCTTCTGGGCTTTTGGGTACTTCCATTAACAAAGACACGCTTTTCTGCAACATATTCCAAGAGATAACCATAATCCCACCAACACCATACGTAACCTGAAGAGGGATATTGCTTTAATTTATCAGCAACAGCCATCTCCTGAGGATTAAAGACAGGTGTTAATTTCATATTAAATGATGGGAGAACAAGTATAACCAGCAAAATCATGCCTAAAATAGTGCAGATGGCACGGACGTAGCGTCCTAAAAATCTCTCTGAATACCTGTATGAGTTATAAATGAAAAAGCCAAGACCAAATGCCATTACCGGGGCCAAAAAAATCAAACATCTTCTGATGAAAAAACCACTAAGACCTATACCAATTGGGCAGATTAAAAAAAGTAAGGCATCTCTTTTTTCTCTGAAAGCCATCACAAGTCCAAAAACCGAGCAAATAAAGACAAACCAGTGACCAGAAACTTTTTCAATAGAATCAATGATAGAAAGTCCCGAATACTCGCTGATACCTGGAACCATAGAAGGATACAGACCCACTATAGGATGAGCCAGCCCGATAAAAGTTCTGGAAACACTTGCCAACTGTTTTCCGAAACTGCCCAGCCATTCCAGATTCTGTCCACTTACAGCCAGAACAAAAATCGACAAGAAAACAAGTATCAAAAACAACCTTGATAACTTACCGACAAATGAAGATTGTATAAAAAATAAACTTAATATATATGGTATGGCAATTAGTATTGGCACAAAGAACAATGCCCTGTGCCACCAGTAACAAAACAACAAAGCAAATAAGGCTGTTAACAGACCAAATTTGATCTTCTCTTTAATATCAGAAGCAAGGCTGAATTTATAGGAAAAGAAAGGCACAATAAACATAAAAAAGGGAATGAGACTGTCTGTGTCAAACCAGCCAAGACAAGATCTGGAATACCAGGCAAGATTACCTGTACCAGCTATGCCACTGATCAAAAACACGGAGAAGTTACGATATGCTTGACTCCACAAAAAGAAAACAATTATCAAACATGATGATAAAATCACTGGGAGAAAAAAAGCAGTCCATTCAAGAGAGGCTCCAGAGATATTACAAATCAAAGCAGTAATTAGCGATAAACCTCTATGGGTTTTTAATTGTGATATAAATACATCGACTTTCTTTCGAGAAGAAGTACTCGCTAAATATCTTTTTAAGAATTGTTTAGTGACTTTAAGATAGAAGTAACCATCGTATGTAGTAAGGATGGGCTTGTTTTTGTAAAAAAAGATGCTCTGTTGCTGACTTATCTCGTGCAGCGGAATCAGTCTCAGACCAATACTGAAAATAACGGTCAAGAATACCGCTGCTATTAAGGCATTTTTTCTGTTGTTAGTGAAGAACGCCAACATATTCTTAGTGAAAAACCGTAACTTTTATTACCAGGAAACCGGACAAAATGATTTCGGCATCTGGTGTATTCATGAACATACACATGATTATTGGTTACGGCCTGTGCCCTCAGCCTACACGTACAGTGCCGCCTGAAAATCTGGGCCGATCCATGCCCTGCGAAAAACTACATTATTATTAACATGTCCGCATATGCCATGCCAAAAATAACGGCGCTTGACGCCACTTTTTCTCCCTCGCTGAACCCATCTCAACTGAGAAATTATCACGGATTATTCCCACTGCTTTGTTGTGAACATCTTGAAAAAACCTTATAATAGCTGGCCATATTGAACAACCCCTAAAATAAGGATGGCCATGGCAAGCGACAAGCAGATAAAGAGCATAAGAAATATCGGAATTATCGCACACATCGATGCGGGCAAGACCACTTTAACCGAGAGGATCCTTTTTTATACAGGAAAGACCCACAAAATCGGTGAAGTACACGACGGTCAGGCCACCATGGACTGGATGCCCGAAGAACAGGAAAGAGGCATTACCATCACTTCGGCAGTCACGACGTGCTTCTGGAAGGGCAAGGAAATTCACATAATCGACACCCCGGGCCACGTGGATTTTACCATAGAGGTTGAAAGATCCCTTAGGGTGCTGGACGGCGCACTGGGTGTCTTTTGTGCAGTAGGCGGTGTAGAGCCGCAGTCTGAAACAGTCTGGCACCAGGCTGATAAATACCGCGTTCCGAAGATGGCATTTATCAATAAAATGGACCGGCTGGGTGCCGATTTCTGGCGCGTGGTGGAAGAACTCAGGGAGCGACTCGGGGTCAATCCCTTGGTTCTTACCATTCCGCTGGGTTCAGAAGACAATTTTCAGGGTGTCTTTGACGTTATCAAGCAGAAACTAATAGTTTGGGACGAAGAGACGGAAGGACGCCATTACCAGGAACTGGACATTCCTGCAGAACATGAAGATTACGTTTCAAAGGCCAGGGAGAATCTCCTGGAAGCGCTTTCTGAGCTGGATGACGACATCATGGAAAAATTCCTCTCGGAAGAAGAGATTCCAGAGGCTGATATCCACAAGGTAATCAGGCAGGCGTGTTTGTCCCTTTCAGGAGTGCCCATATTCTGCGGCTCAGCCCTTAAAAACAAGGGTGTTCAGCCTGTGCTGGACGCCATAGGCCGTTACCTTCCAAGCCCGCTTGACATACCGCCTGTCACGGGCGTCAACCCACTGACTGGTGA
>JALVJO010000134.1 GCA_027028245.1 Deltaproteobacteria bacterium | reverse complement strand
GCATATTCTGATGAAACCGGTCTATGCCTGTTTGATGATAACGGGCCTGCTGGCCTTCTATTTTTTTCTTCCCTCCTTTCTTTTGTATTCAGACAGGCCTTCTCCAAGTGATGCAGTGATCTTGATAACAGGGATTGATAATGGAACAAGGGAGCAGAAGGCAAAGGCCCTTGTAAAAGACGGTTATGCAGGCCTTATCCTGATTCCTGCCAAGGGCAGGATATTGGAATACGATCGTGAGCTGGGTGTTTTCCATGACAAAGGGCCGGCCCTGGGGGGCACACCGTCGAGGACAGTGCGCCAGTGGAAAAGGGGTGTGCTAAATTGTCCGGAAAATACTCATCTGGAGTTTCTGATGGGCCTGGACATGATGATGAGGTTGAATCTGGGCTCTGCCATAATCGTGAGTTCTCCTTATCACATGCGCCGGATCAGAATGATAGCAGAGCGTGAGAGCCGCGGCACCGGAAAGCGGTTCCTTTTTGTCGCAGCAGATTCAGGTAAGGGATTTGATGCGCTATGGATATTTGATATTCGTCAGGTAAAATGGATAGTTACGGAATATGCGAAGATTCTGTGGTTTTCAGCATACAGCAGGTTCACCCCGGATTATGTACTTTCAGCGGAACAAACTCAGGATCCTGGTTCAGTTACAGATAAGATATGAGCAAGCACATGAAGGTATTCCTAATAGCCGGGGCAAGGCCGAATTTTATGAAGATAGCCCCGCTTTACAGGGAGGCGCGCCGCCGCCCCGTCGAGTGCAAAATTGTGCACACAGGGCAGCATTATGACTATCAGATGTCTCAGGCCTTCTTTGACGACCTGGAACTGCCCCAGCCTCATTATTTTCTTGATGCCGGCTCCGGTTCCCATGCGGTTCAGACTGCTCGTATCATGATTGCCTTTGAAGAGGTCTGCCGGAAAGACCGGCCGGACCTCGTGATAGTGGTAGGCGACGTAAACTCCACCCTGGCATGCAGCATTGTGGCCAAAAAGATGCTGATAGAAGTGGCTCACGTTGAAGCAGGGCTCAGGAGTTATGACCTGACCATGCCCGAAGAGATAAACAGGATGGTTACTGATGCCATATCTGACTACTTCTTTGTCACTGAGCAAAGTGGTATGGATAACCTGCTGAAAGAGGGAAAACCTGCAGAAAAGGTCTTTCTTGTGGGGCATGTAATGATAGACAACCTGTTTCACCAGGTAAAGCGGCTTGAGCAGGGTGCCGAAATCCAGCCGGGAGTAAAGCAAATCAAGGAACGATTTACTGAATATGGTTTTATGACCCTGCACAGGCCTTCAAACGTGGACAGCAGGACGAAGCTGCTCGGTATTTTAGAGGCCCTGGAAGAGATTTCCAGAGGGCTCCCCCTGATTTTCCCAGTGCATCCAAGGACCAGGAAGATGCTTTTAAGGCACGGGCTGGAGCTGCCGGAAAATGTGGCGGCGTTTGACCCCCTTGGGTTCAGGGACGCACTGTATCTATGGAAGGATGCCCGGGTGGTGCTCACGGACAGCGGCGGACTGCAGGAAGAAACCACTGCTCTAGGGGTTCCCTGTATCACTATTAGAGAGAACACGGAACGGCCCATAACCGTGGAAAAGGGTACAAATGTTCTGGCAGGATGTTCAAAGGAAGGAATTCTGTAGGCGTTTCAGGAGCAGATGAGCAATAAGAAGAGATTCAGCCTCCCGGCTAAATGGGACGGCCTGGCTTCCGGGAGGATCTGGGATTGGATACTCAAATCCAATACACGTGAAAAGATAGGTGTATGACTGCTTCCACCCTCTACAAAAGAGCTGATAAGGGTGTCCTGATCATGCTGTCGGCAGCTCTGCTGCTTTTTACAGGGCTTTATTACTCAAACTTCGGATATCTCCTGCATGAATGGAAGAAGGAGGATTTCAACTATTGCATCCTCATCCCGTTCATTGTCCTTTATCTTATCTGGGACAGGCGGAAAGAAGTCGCCAGTGTTCCTTCAAGGCCTTCGTGGGCCGGCCTTTCAGCCGTTATATCAGGGCTGATATTTTTCTGGCTCGGAGAATTAGGCGGCGAGTATTATACGCTTTTCCTGTCTTCCTGGCTGCTGCTCGTTGGGCTGTGTTGGAGTGTGATGGGCTGGCAGAAACTGAAGGTCATCTGGTTTCCCTTGGTGTTTTCCCTGGCCATGTTTCCCTTCCCGAATTTCATAAATACCAAACTTCTCCTGATGCTCAAGCTGATCTCTTCGGAGATCGGGGTCAGACTGATGCAGCTCATGGGAATGTCAGCGTTCCGGGAGGGGAATATAATAGATATCGGGGTGACACAGCTCCAGGTCGTAGATGCCTGCAGCGGACTGCGCTATGTCTTCCCTCTGGTTATATTGGCCCTGCTGCTGGCCTATTCCAGCAGGCTGAGGTTGTACAAAGGTGCCCTGCTGGTGGTTTCGGCAGTCCCGTTATCAGTGGTTATGAACGGTCTGCGCATAGCTGGTACCGGCCTTCTCTATCTCTATTACAGCCCAGCGGCTGCCGAGGGTTTTTTTCATGGTTTCTCTGGTTTTCTGATCTTTATGGTCTCACTGGTTTTTCTCTGGCTTGAGATGCTGTTTCTTACCCGCATTTTGCCTGGAACCCGCAAGAAGGCGGAAGTGCCTGAAGAGAAAGTCATTTTGCGCAGGGATTATGATTCACCAGGGGGCCCCAAATCTAAAGGTCACGGCCTGTTTTACCCGCCTCAGCTTGCGGCAGCGGTTGTATTAATGGGCGTTACACTTGCTGCAGCACAGATTATAGATTTCAGGGAACATGTGCCGTCCAGGCTTCCGTTCAGCGATTTTCCCATGAAGATAGGGAAGTGGACCGGCATCAGCCGGCAAATGGACCAGAAATTTGTGGATTCCCTGGACCTGAGTGATTACGTCATGGGTGATTACAGTGATCCGGACGGGAGGTTAGTAAATTTCTACGTAGCCTATTACCAAAGCCAGAGGAAGGGGGAATCCATCCATTCGCCGGCAACCTGCCTGCCCGGCAGCGGCTGGATCTTCAAGCATGACCAGGTAAAAAAGATTCCATTTCCGGGGTATCCTGGAGGCTTCTTGCCAGTACATTATGTCAGCATGCAGAAGGGGGCTTATCGCCAGATTGCATATTACTGGTTTCCCCAGCGGGGCCGCAACCTGACCAGTGCATACCAGCTGAAGATCTACAATTTCTGGGATGCACTTACCAAACACAGGACAGACGGCGCCTTGGTACGGGTAATAACTCCGGTTTACCAGGGGGAAGATGTTCAGGATGCGAGGGAAAGGCTCAATGAATTTGTCAGAACGGTTGTACCGGTACTCAGGAAGTTCATACCTGGAAAAGATGCGGGGAAACCGTAAAGCCCAGATTATGCACTTCAGATACCCGAAAAAGACCTTTTGTTAGAATAATTCAATGGTTACATGCGACTTGTTGAAACAATC
>JALVJO010000133.1 GCA_027028245.1 Deltaproteobacteria bacterium | reverse complement strand
CGGGATCGCCTATATTTTCACCAGTCTCTGGATTGAGTTGAAAATATATACCTGTGGTTACTCCGGCCTGCACCGTAGATGCGCCGCCGTATGACTCCATGTGCCCTGACGAGTCAAAAGACATGCCATCTACGGAACCATCCATATAAATAGAAAGATCCTGGTTATCAAGTACGACTTCGCCGAAACCCGCGCCACCGGCATTTACCGCTTGATCCGGCGTTTGGGCATTCTGGGAGCTGTCTACGTATTCATGGCTCCATGAGGAATCTGGACCCGGGTCATCTGTTCCAGATCCATTGAACACCAAGGCACCGGACTGGCTGAAAAGGCTGCTGGCGTAATAGGAAAAGGTGGCCGCCAATACCATTGTCGGCAGCGCCGCCACGAAAACCGCGGCCATGGCCAGTGGCATTAGTCGACTCAAACTTTTTCTCATTTTTCTCCTCCTTTTTTCTATTGCCTTCTTATTACTGCGAAAAATCCCAGCAGCCCCGAGCCAAGGATCCAGACCGCACCCGGGATGGGAACGGGAGAGGTTTCACCGGTAATGAGGTTGTTAACGCCTAAAGATTCAGAATACGCGGCAAAGGGTGACTGGGGGTGAAAACTCCCCGCCCCATAGCCGTTGGTGAAACCATCTTCCAGGTATCCAGAATAATCTGAATCGTCCAGGCCCCAGGATGTATAGAGAAAGGCTGTGTTGTAAGCATCAAAACCTTCAGCATGATCCAGCCATGTTAAAGCCCTCTGACCATTTTCGGTAGCTGTAAACCAATTTCCATCTTGTTTATAGGCAAATGCCCCATTGGTTAAGTATTGAGGTGCACGGGAAGCACCTGGATTAACATACGGCAGCAATTGGTGATCAGGATAGTTGTTGCCTATGGCAAATTCATAGATATCCGAATAACCGCTGTTTGTGACCGAAAAATCCAAATTATGTCCGTCCCAGGTCTCGGTGATGGTTAGGGAGAGGGCAGCAGTACCTGCCGCTGCTTGTCCGGCTGCAAGTGCTGTTATTGCCACTACGAACAGGGCAAGAAATCCCAGGCAGCACCTTCTCGAAGTTTTTTCCATTTGCACCCTCTCCTTTCAATCAATATCAATAAATATTGCCGAACTCCTTGACGTTACATTTTAACCCCGTGGCCGTGCCCGGTTTAAACCCGGATTATGCAGCTCGTAAGTTTGCCGAAGGTACAAGGAGACGAACTTTGGTACTTCAAGTGCGCGATCCCGCGCATCGCGGGACAAATTCGGTAAAATTGCGAGCCCCTTGCGGCTTCAAATGCCTGAGGATTTATCACGGATTGAACTTCACTTTTGGGTGAAGGCCAGCGGGAACAAATACATGCTAACCATACAATAATTAAATAAAATTATTTTTTTAGGCATTTGAAGTGCATAATCCGGGTTAAACTTCTGCGGGCTGCTTGCACTGAACTCCGCTAATATAATTTCCAAACTTTTCTGCCCCTGAAAATCTATTATCATAAGCAAGCAAAAAAATCCAGTTACAATTAAAAACCTGTTATTTCATAAAGTTTAAATTGAGAGCATGTTCATTATCCCTGTCTCTATGCCGCAGTATTTACACGGCTGGCCATATCAATTGAAAACATCCAGCAGAGGGAAATAAACAGGCATAAAATTATAATGGTCTCAAGGATTGTATCGCAAACAATATACCGAATTAATAGGTATTCTTCCAAAAAAAATCGGGACTACTGGACAAAACAAACCATAATCCCATTTAATTGGAAAATATTTTCCATAAAAGTGGAAGGCATTTTCCGCTTGGCGCCTCTTGATTCGGTTCCGGCAGCCTGAATCGACAACCATCAGCTTAACGGCCGTCCAGGACTTTGAAGAAAGAACCCGGAGGAGGTTCTCTCCCTCGTTCCGGGCCATTTATACAGACCTTAAGCTGCACCGACCCATCTCATCAAGCCAATAACGCAAAAAAACCCGGTCGTCTCCGGCCGGGCCTTTGCACTTACGTATTGACGCCTCGACTATTTTTCCTCCTTCTCCGCGCCGCCGCCAGACCCAAAAGCCCTGAGCCAAGGAGCCAGACCGCACCGGGGATGGGAACTGCCGAAACTTGCCCGGGATGAACGGCCAGCCCGTAGTAGTTATGAGATGTCCTGCTGCGATCCTGCTGACCCGCATGGTCATTGTTATTGCCACTTCCCATTCTAAACCACCAGACATAGCCAGAAACCGCCGCATACTCTGTGCCTGACCAGTAGGTGCTCTCCACCAAGTGTTCAAAATCCCCGGTGTCCATAGTCAAGCTGTTCCCATTAGCTGCCCACAAATCAGTGCCATCGGTATCATAGCGCCCCTGGTTGCCAAGCTCGGTGTAAAACAGTTGCCCCATCTCGGAATTGGCCAGATTGTAGCCGCTGGTATAGGTGTAAATGCCGTCATTATCGGGATCGCCCTCGTACCCATAAACATCGGTCGCGTCCACTGTCTCAGGGAGACGCCAGCCGGTTGTCCAATCGATAGCAGAGGTATAGCCAGGGAACAATGTCACGGTTAACTGCGACCCAATCGTGGTAGCCCAGGTGTTTTGAGTTCCCCAATAGGCCCCGGGATGACTGTAATCAAGCCATACCAGGCCCCCGCCGCCATGGCCGTTGTCATCGTTGTCATAAATCAGTTTATAGTCCGAACCGCCATACGTTGCCGTGCCGATGGTGACCAGGCCGGCATTGGCAATGCCCATGCCAATGAACAAACACAAAGCCGCGCCGAAACAGAGTAATTGTGGTATCTTTTTCATGTCTCCCTCCTTCAACTGTTTGGAAAACAGGGAGACAAACCCCCATTTTCGTTTGGCCGTTTCAGCCTTTCATCCTTCTCCGCACCACCGCAAGTCCCAGGAGCCCCGAGCCCAGGAGCCAGACGGCACCAGGGATGGGGACGGCCGAGGTCTGTCCGCTGATGGGATTATCTATTCCATTACCTTCAGAATAAGCAGCAAAAGGTGACATGGCCCCCAGTGTGTCACCCCCATAGCCATTGGTAAAACCTTCTTCCAGGTAGCCGGAGTATCCAATATCTCCCCATCCCCAGGAGGTATAGAGAAAGGCCGCCGTGTAATCATCAAAACCTGCGGCATTGTCCAGCCAGGTCAAATATCTATATACAGGCCCAGTGTACCCATTATAATCTGTCATGATTCTCCAATGACCAGATTCATCTTTTCTTGCTAACAAGCCTTTCGTTAAATAATCGGAAGGATCGGAAGCCTCTGTGTCGACCCAGACGCTGCCGGCATCGTTGTTGCCGATGGCAAACTCAAGGATATCCGTGTAACCCACATTGGTAACTGTAAAAGATAAGTCATAATAGCCGCCATATTCCTCATGATAAACCGAGGTCTCGGTTATTGTGAGAGAAGCCGCCATTGCCGGCCCCACCCCCAGGACCATAAGCAATACTGAAATCAACACAACCATTCCCAATGTCCCTTTTGATCTTTTTTTCATCTTTCTCCTCCTTTTCGATCCGCAGAAACATTGCGGCAATCCCTCACTGTTGCTTTGGAACGTGGGCAGCCCTTGGCTTCCTATAAGGCCTTGTCATGAATGGTCCAAAAAAACAGCCGGGTACCTAACAGGCAACCCGGCCATCTTGCAACCTTGGAGTGCTGGACAAAAAAACTCCACAAGCGAAACTTTACAAGATCCGTAATTTTCCGCCCCCGCCTCACGACGGGTTTGGCCTTTTCTGTTTATATAAAATTCGTTATCACAAGCCACATAATAAGTCCAGAAAATAATCCCTAATCAGGTGGTTTTTTAGCAAAAAAATTAAATAATCACCCAAAATGCTCTGAAACTGACATTTTTTGTCAGTAATTCCAGCGAATTTCCATTTTCATCCTTTTTTGACAAAGCAGCCATCCAGTCATGAACTACCACCTGTTTTTCTCCATTTTCATTTTTCATTTTTTCAAACGCAGAAACAAATTCTAAATACTTCTTGACTTTGCATATAAAATATGCTGAATTCAGATGAGGTTTATGTGAATTAATTTTGTTGAGGAGATGGAGCTATGAAGAGAAGGAGTATTTTGATCCTAGGCGTGGCATCCTTGTTTTTGCTGGTTTTTATTGGGACCGCAGGGGCTGCCATTCAAAACCACTTTTTCAGTACTGACGGCGATTCCAATTTTGTCCAGTTTCAGTCCTTGGAGAATAATTGGTATTTCGGGGTCTCTGATTATGGGGACGACAGCAATCGGTTGGATCTGTTGACAGGGAATAGTTCTTTCTCAGCTTCCCAGTTCGAAATTACTCAATCCGGAACCGATTATATTTTAACAGTTACCGTAGGTCCGTTGCATGTGGGTGACTTCATAAATATTGGAACCTCTCCGGATTTCCAGTTTTATTTCAGCGACGGTTCCGACATATTTACCGATTTCACCATAACTCACGTGGGCGGCACAAATTATTCATTTGAGAGAACACCCGGAGGCAGCGTAATCGGAGCCGATCTTAACGCTGTCCCCATCCCCGGTTCCTCTGCATTGCTGTTATCCGGGCTCATCGGCCTTGTAGCCCTGGGAAGCCGCAGGAGAAATAAAAAATAAGACAAGCTTGAAAAACCAAAAAAACAAAAAGGCGCCGGGTCTTAAACCTAGGCGCCTTTTATTTTCCAGTTCCGGTGTCCTCTATTTTTCTACTGCCATTCCTCCTTCAGGGCCTGCGCCTGCGCCCGTGCCTGCGGATCCAGCTTCTGCTGCATGGCCCTTTCAAGATAGTGCGCAGCCTGGTCATTCCGGCCGAGGTCACGGGCCACTACGGCGCAGTGAAGTTGAATAATTCCCTGATCAGGCGCCTTGTCAAGCGCATCCTGGAGATACTGCCAGGCTGCATCCGGTCTGCCGAGCCTGTATTCGAGCCAGCCTGCCGTATCCAAAAAATTCGCATTTTCAGGATGCCCGGCAAGCACCTCCATAATCATCTTCCTGGCATCTTCAAGTTCCTTCCTGTCCTTTGAATACTGGGCATAGAGATAGGCCAGGTTGTTGTAAACGACCGGTGTCCTGCCATAGGTTTTCAGGAGCGATTTATAAACATTGATCGCCTCCTTGTAGTCGTTCCCGTATTGGTAAAGAACTGCCAGATTCATGCCGACGGAAAATGAGGGGGAATCCCTGTACAGCCGTTTCATCCTTGAGATTGCCTCATTGATCTTGTTCTGACGCAGGTAAAGACGGGCCAGGTCCCGATACGGCAGTGGCCACTTAGGAGCAATTTCTATGGCCCTTGAATAGGCCTTTTCAGCATTTTCCGGCTCGCCCTTCAGGGCGAGGACCCTTCCAAGATAGTACTGCATCAAAGCGGATCCCGGCCTCTTTTCCGCCTCCTTTCTCACCAGTTTTGCTGCTGCATCAATATCATTTTTCCGCACGTAAATCTCGATAAGGGCAGGAACAGCCGCCTTCCAGCCGCCCTCAGTATCATATGCCTTAACGAACCACTTAACGGCCTCGTCCTGTCTGTCCCCGGCCAGCATCAATCTGCCCATCTCCATGTATCCAAGTGGATTACCTGGCTGCAGCTTTAAAATGCGCTGGAAATAGACCTCTGCCTGCGCATATCTCTTCCTGAGGGCCTCGATTTCCCCGGCGGTCTTTAAAAATGCCAGATTGCTCGCATCAAGGACCAGGCCCTTTTTGATAACATCCAGGGCCTTGGCATAGTCCTTGTTCACAAGATGGTATTTCACCAGGGCCATTCGCAGCTCTTTGTTTGAAGGGTTTTTCTTGAGCGCATTTTTCAAGGTGTCTCCTGCCATGGCCTGTTTCTTGTTGAGCATCTGGCATCGGGCCAGAAGTATCTGGACCTTTGCACTGCCAGGCGCGGCAACCGCCGCCTGGTTGAGGTGAATTTCAGCCTTATCCAGCTCCCCCTTGCCCAGCAATATCCTGCCCAGGAGAAAATGGGCCTGCATCATGCCCTGATCCGTCTTCAATATCTCTTCACAAAGGGCCTGGGCCTTATCCAGATCCCCTTCCATTGCATCCAGGCTGGCCCTTGCAAAGAGCACCCTTCCCTTCTCCTTCTTGCCCAGGTCAGAAAGGTCTATGCCGTCAAGTCTTTTCCGTGCCTCAGCCGTCCTGCCTGTATCTGCAAGCACCTCGGCTAGTTTGAGTGCGGCACCAATGTCGCCGGGGTTTTTCCTGAGGACTTCCTGCAGGACTGCCCCGGCCTCTTCTGCCCTTCCATGTCGCAGGTAATAATCGGCCTTGGCCCTCATCATAACAGGCTCCGGCGGCAGCTTTTCATAAACCGCAGCAGCCTGTTCCTGAAGATCCAGTTTTTCAAGAAGCCCTGCCTGTAGAAGCTTCAGTCTGGCATCAGACGGTTTTGCTCGGACCATTTCCTCAAGTTCCCGGGCTGCCTCCGCCTTGTCGCCCTGCTCAGCGAGGTACTGAGCCATGAACAAATAGGAACCTGGCCCTTTCGGATCCAGCCTGCGCCAATGTTTTACGGCATCCTTCATCTCTGAAAACCGGCCGGTCTCCTTGAAACATATACTCAGGAGCATTGGAATCTCCTTGTCTTTCCCGCGGATTGCAGACAGGGTATCCATGGCAACGGCATATTTCTTTTCAAGGATCAGGGCCTTTGCCCGCAGTATGCTGATCTTCGGCTCAAGGCGGCCCGGTGCCTTGACCTTATCAAGCTGTTCAAGGCACTTTTGTCCTTGTTTTGCAGATATGAAAAGGGATGCGATCTCAAGCCTGGCCCTGTCAAAATCCGGATCGATTCTTACAGCATTACTAAAGGAAGCAAATGCCTTTTTGTATTTCCTTTCAGCAAGATATGCCCTGCCCAGCAGGAAGGCTGCACGGGCATTTCTGGGGTCAAGCTGGAGGGCATTCTTATACTCAAGGACAGCCAGCACCGGCTCTCCCTTTTCCATGAGGCTGTCTCCCCTGGAGATGAAATTTTCCACCTTTTCTTTTTTACTGGTACACCCCGCAGCAGCGACAACAAACAATATTATTATCAGTGCTGTCTTTAATGTCTTACCTTCTACCACCAAACACCTCCCAGAATCTCTTTTCCTTCTTTTTGGTATCCTTGCCTGCTGCCTGCCCTGCAAGGGCATCCAGTCTGGCCTTAAGTGCCTTGTACCTGATACTTAAGGCAGTCATCTTTTTTTCCAGGGCAATATTCTTCTGCATCTCCCTTGAAAGCATTTCCTGGAACACTTCTGAAAGCCTGTCTCTTTCCATGGATTCCAATGCCTTGATCCTCATTTCAAGGCCTTCAATGCGCCCATAAAGCCTTGACATCGCTTCATCTGTAACAGCAGGCCCGGTGCATGATACTTCCGGCAGTTTACCTGCATCACCCTGAGGGCCTCCGTCTCCACTTTTCCGCACCGGCACGCTGGAAAGCGCGAGAAGCTCATTGTCTGCTGCCACCTTTTCAACCAGTTCCTTAGATACAACCTTGACGTCATCCGCATAGGCATAGGTCAGGGAGGCATCGCACACAGAATTTATAATCCTCGGAATGCCCCCGGAAAGCTCGGCAATGTATTTCACGGCCTCTTCTTCAAAGATGGAGCCCGGGGAATCACTGCCGGCTACTTCCAGCCTGTGTGTAATGTAGGCGGCTACTTCACTTCTTGAAAGGCCGGAAAGATGATAATAGACAGATATCCGCTGGGTCAGCTGGGCAAGGGAGGGCTCTGAAAGCCGCTCCCTGAGCTGCGGCTGGCCCACAAGCATAATCTGGAGAAGAAAGTCGCTGCCAATTTCAAGGTTGGACAGCATCCTCAGCTCCTCAAAGGTCTCATCAGGCAGATTCTGCGCCTCATCCACCATGATCACGCAGCGCCTGCCCCTTGTATACTGCTTGAGAAAATGTTCAGACAGCACCTCGAACAGGTCGCTTTTCGCCCTGGTCGGCAGAGCAAGTTCAAACTCCCTGACCAGCATCTCCAGAAAGGCCTGGGGGCTCAGATTCGTATTGAAGATCATGGCCACGTCAAGGGAATCCTTTACCTTTTCAAAGAGAAACTTGAGCAGCGTGGTTTTCCCCGCACCCACATCGCCGGTAAGCGCAAGGAATCCCACGTTATGGACTATCCCGTATTCAAGGTGGGTCAGGGCAAGGTCATGGATCCTGCTCATATAGAGAAAATCAGGATCAGGAGAAAGGACAAAGGGCCTCTTTTCCAGGCCGAAATATTCCCTATACATAACCAGAAATCATGCTGTCTTTCATGCCTGCCATGTTCCATGCTCCATCACGAAAATTGATCTGCTCCCTCACGTATCATGCAGCAGGGAAATTTGGTGAAGATGTAAGGCGGAAGGGACGCAGACGTATTTTCATACTTCAAGTCCCTGATCCCGCCGCATCGCGGGACAGATCCAGCAAGATCCCCAACTGCATGCTCCCGTCTAGTAGGTCTGCGAATAAGCCATGGCCTCCTGCCACCTGGAATCATTAAGAACAGTACCAAGCAGCTTCTCCCTGGGCAGCAGGCTGACCCCGGCCTTAATACTTTCTGTTTTTGTAAAGTCCGACCTGGCAACGAGAATTACCCCGTCAACGTATTGTGAAAAGACCAGAGGGTCCGGACAGACATTCAGCCCGGGCGAGTCAAATATGATATAGCGCTCCGGGTATCTCCTCTTGAGTTCACTGACAAGGGCCTCCATCCTGGCAGAACCCACCACCTCTGTCGAGTCCTGCATCCTTCCTCCTGCAGGCAGGATTGTAAGCTTATCGATTCCCGGATTGATAAAGCAGTCCTCCAGCTCAAGCTGATTTTCAAAGTACTGCTTCAGCCCACTGGTATCATCTGGAAGACCCAGCAGGCTGTGGATACTGGGCCTCCTGAAATCAACGTCCACGAGAAGGGTTGTCTGGCGGGTATCCCTTGCCATGCTGACGGCAAGATTGAGTGCGATCATGCTCTTACCTTCTCCAGGATCAAATCCGCTCACCTGTATGGTATTTCTCCCTGTGTCCCTGGTGAGATTCAATATCTGCGTACGAAGGAGTTTGAACTCATCTGTTACAGGGTGTTCCTCCAGGACAGTGACGATCCTGTTTTTTATGAAAACTTCCCGGGGAATATCTATAACCTTTGTCCTGAAATACCTAAGCCTGGAAAGCTCTTCAGTATTGGCCGCGGGGCTGGCCTGCTGCAGCCCCGGCTGTTCCTGTCTTCCTGAAGCTGTTCCCTGGGCCTTCGCCCTTTCAAGGGCCTTCTTGATTCTGCTCATATAGTCACCTTTGGAAGATGTATTAAATGCGGCACGCTAGAGCCGCAAATGAACCAAATACTCAAGTTTCTGACTTAAAATGACCTTGTGCAAGTAAAGACAAATAATGCATCCAACATCAAAGACTTTTTTAGCCATGGACACACATGGACTTACATGGACAAATACCTTTAGTCATGCCCGACTTGGCATGACTAAAACTCCAAGAAGGCAATTTTTGGCTGGGGTATTTGGCGGCCCTTGTCAGGGCTGCCAAATTGTCTATGTGGGTCCATGTGGGTCCATGGCTGATCTAATGTTTTTAAACTAATTATACAATTCCGGCAGAATATATAAATTATTTCAATATATTGACCTTAAAAACCTACGAAAGATTTACTCCGAAAGTCGAGTTACAGCCTTGCCTCGATAAAGCGCCCCAGCTTTGCAAAGAAGACGGAAAGATCCATTACGAAAAGATGGAAGATGATTATCCCCATAATTACCGCACCTGCCGCTGCCGCTGCCATGACCATCTTCCGCCTCTTCCGCCTCTGTTTTTCTTCAAGCGTCTCCACCCTGGAAATGACAGAAAGCACGGGAGCCCCTGTAATCTTCTCCAGGGTATCCGCATCCCTTACGGT
>JALVJO010000132.1 GCA_027028245.1 Deltaproteobacteria bacterium | reverse complement strand
CAAGGGCACCAGGCCCATAAGGCTCGAGATTGCCTGTTACTGCCGTGACGACCAGGTCATTTCCTATGAGCCTTACGGTTTCGTGAGGGCAGTAAGGAGATATGCACCGGAGAACAAGGATTAAAATTATGCACTTCAAATGCCGAACAAAATGATTTCTTTTATAATTTCAGCAGATTATCGTTAATATAATGCAAAAAAATATTCACATAGATAGTGCCAGGTTCCAACAGCAAAAACGTTCGGCATTTGAAGCCACAAGGGGCTCGCAATTTCACCGAATCTGTCCCGCGATGCCGCGGGATCGGGCACTTGAAGTACCTTAGTACGTCTGCATGCCCTTCGCCTTGCACCTTCGGCAAACTTACGAGCTGCATAATCTGGGATAGCCATTAAAGGAATAACGATAACCAGGAAAGGATTCATCCTGATCATGATGATAACGGGGAAAGATCAAAAAGGGAATTGGAAGGCCATGCCGATATTTGTCTGCCTGTTTTGCCTGATGCTGTTTCCTCTTCCAGCAGGCGCCCAGGAAACTACACCACAAGCCCAGGCACAGTCCCAGACAGGGCAGTCCCTTCCGGCTGACCTGACCCTGCATCAGGCAGTTTCCATTGCCCTTGAAAAGAGCCCGCTTCTTGCCTCCAAGAAAAACGAGCTGTCCGCTTACCATGAAGGCGTGAAGGAGGCAAAGGGGGCCTTGCTTCCCAGGATAGATGCCTATTCGTCTTACGAAAGGCTCAGTGACCCCCAGGTGGTGGTGCCCATAAAATCCTTTGGCGGAAAGCCGCCGACCTTCAGCAGGGATCAATACCGCACAGGCATAAGCCTGAAGATGCCGGTCTTCCAGGGTGGAAGGCTCTGGACGAATGTAGGCCTTTCACGGCTGAAGGAGCAGATATCCCGGAAGGATTTTTCTTTCACCACCCAGGAGCTCATATACAACGTGACAAACGTGTTCAACCATGTCCTGTTCCTGAAGAAACTTCAAAAAGCACAGGAAGAGACGCTTGGGGCCCTCAAAAAATTGCGGTCAGATGCAAAGACCAGGCTTTCTGTGGGGCGTGTGGCCCCGGTGGACCTCATGCGGATCGACGCCCAGGTAGCCCAGGAGGAACATGCCCTCGTGGCAACCAGGCAGGAGAGAAAAAGGGCCATGGAGCTTCTCGGGCAGCTCATGGGTGTTGAACCTTGGAACTTGAAGGATGTCAAGGGAGTGCTCCGGGAGCCCGATACCAGTGAAATGGAGAGTCAGGAGGATGCCGTCTCCAGCCTTGTTTTGGAACGCCCGGACATACAAAAGGCAAAAAGCGAAATGCTCCTTGCCCAAAAGGCCGTAAGGTACGAAGAGGGCCTCCACCTTCCCTTCGTTGATATCGTGGGAGACTATGGAAGACGGGCAGGAAGCGGTTTTGACGGGGACGAGGAGGCCTGGAGCGCAGGGGTGAAGGTCGGGCTCAACATCTTCAGCGGGGGGGTAATCTCTGCAAGGGTTCGGGCCGCGGAAGAAAGATACCTTGCTGCCAGGAACAGGTATGAGCATCTCCGGCTTACCGCCATCAGGGAGGCCCTCAACGCCCTCTCCGAGATAAGAGAGGCCAGACAGAGGCTCAGGGCTGCAAGGCTTTCTCTCAAGAGCGCCAGGGAATCTTTTCGCATAGAAAAGCTGAAGTACGAGACAGGGGCAGGCACAATAACAGACAGCCTCCTTTCCCAGGCCTCATGGTTCCAGTCAGAGGCAGATGTCCATCAGGCCCTGTATGACCTTTTGCGGGCAAGGATGGATTACAAGTTTGCCACAGGAAAGGTGAAATATGAAGATTGAAAAACACTTGATAAAAAAGGCGGTAATAGTCCTGCTGATCCTGCTCCTGGCGGCTGGCGGGGTCATGGTCATAAAAAAGAAGAAACAGGCCCTTTTGCAAACACCACTGCCGGAAAAGGCCCTTCTGGCCGTGCAGGTGGTTAGTCCAGAGGCAGGGACCTTTGCCATGACCAGGAGGTATCTTGGGACCATAACCGCCAAGGTGACGGCTGACATCTCCCCAAGGATAACAGGAAGGGTATTCGAGGTAAAAGTCAGGGAAGGTAAAGACGTCAGGAAAGGACAGCTCCTTGCCTTGATCGACGACAGGCAGATCAGGGACAAGATAAACGAGCTCAGGGCCAGGCTCTTTGCAGCAAGGTCAGCCCTGAATACCCAGGAGGGGATATTTGCAAGGGACACCAGGCTTTTTGACAACAAGGCCATAAGCAGGGAGCAGCTTGACCGTTCAAGGGCATCAAGAGACCTTGCGCGTGCCGAGGTGGTTTCGCTCAGATCTGCACTTTCGTCGGCAGAGACAGACCTTTCCTACGTGCGGCTCAAGGCCCCCTTTGACGGGGTGATAACAAAAAGATACCAGGACCCGGGAGACCTGGCAGTTGCAGGCAGGCCCGTTCTTTCCATGGAGCAGCCTTCTTCTGGATACTACGTCGAGGTGAAGGTGCCACAGGCAGAATTCCCCATGATGAAAAAGGGAAACAGGGTGTTTCTCGAAGCGGAACAAATTGTGTCCAGCCGGGCCATTGCGTCCCTCCAGGTGGAGATCAGCAGGGTGCATCCTGCAGTGAGCACAGGTACCATGGCCGCCGTGGAAGCAGACATTGGCCAGCGTCCTTTCGGGCTTCCAACAGGTGCAACCGTGACTGCAAGGATCGAGACGGGCACTGTTCACGGTCTCAGGGTGCCCCTTCGTGCCCTGCTTGAAAACGTGGAAGCCGACTACGTCTATACTGTCGGAAGGGATGCCAGGGTTCATGTCAAAAAGGTAAAGCTCCTTTACAAGGGGCCTGATTTTGCAGTCATCCACCAAGGTGATATCCCGGCTGACAGCAAGGTTGTCGTGGCCCAGGAAAGCGGGCTTCTCCGCCTCCACGAGGGTGAAAAGGTGAAGCCGGTATCCAAGAAGGAGAAGATCTGATGGAAGGGCAAGAGGGCACCAGGAAATCCTTTGCCGAGAGGTTTCTTTCCATTCCTCATCTCGTCATGTCGGTCATATTGCTGGCAGTGGCCCTGGGGTTCATAGGTTTCAAATCCATGCCCCTGAACCTCTTCCCGGATGCCAATTACCCCGTGATAACGGTGATCATACCCTGGCCCGGGGCTTCTGCGTCAGACGTGGAAGACAAGGTCACAAGGATAGTGGAAAAAGAGCTTTCCACAGTGGATCTTGTCAGGAAGGTAAGGTCGGTCAGCCAAGACGAGATGGCAGCGGTCTCCGTTGAGTTTGAGTACAGGAAGGGGCTTGATGCCGCGGCAACCGATGCGGCAAATGCCATAAAGAGGATTGAATCCCGGCTTCCGCCGGATATAAGGCCGGCAGAGATATTCAGGGTAAGCGATGCCACGACCCCTGTATTCACCCTGGCACTGTCGCCAAAGAGCGGGACGCACCTTGACCTCGAAAAGGTGCGCCAGCTTGCCGACAATGAAATAAAAGAGGATTTCCTGCGCATACCCGAGGTCTCAAACGTCGAGGTCTTCGGCGGATATTTCCCGGAGGTAACCGTGGAGATAGACCCGCAGGCACTTCACGCCCACGGGCTTTCCCTTGAAAAGGTGATAATGGCCCTTAAGGCGCAGAACGTGAACATCCCTGACGGGTTTATCCTGAGAAAGGACAGCCAGTACCTCCTAAAGACCCAGGGGGAGAGGCTCGAAAAGGAAAGGCTCAGGCAGGTCGTGGTGTCCCATGAACCAGGCGGGGACGTTCACCTTGGAGACATTGCCAGTATCAGGACAAACTTCCGGGAAAGACAGTCCCTCTACCGGGGAAATGGACACGCTGCCATAGGCGTAAACATCCTGCGGCCTGAAAAGGGGCATGTCACCACCACCATAAAGGCCCTGGAAGCAGCCCTTCCCTCCATCAAGGCAAAATACCCTGAAATTGCGTTCCATGTGGCCGACACCCAGAAGACCATAATAGAAACCAGTATTGAAAACATGGTAGATGCCTTGAGAGACGCCATTATCATGACGGTTGCAGTGATCTTCCTCTTTCTTGCAAACGTCAGGATTTCAATACTTGCTGCCATTTCCATCCCGTTTACTTATTTTCTCACCTTTGCAGGCATGTATCTCTTCGGTTACGAGCTTAACATCGTGACCCTAACCGCGGTGATAGTTGCTGTGGGCCTTCTGCTTGACGACGCCATTGTTGTCATAGAAAACATAGAGCGTCACTATCACAGCCTTGGAAAGCCCATCTACAGGGCAGTGGTTGACGGGCTTAACGAGATACTCCTTGCCGACTGGGCAGGAACGTACACCACTGTCATCGTGCTGGTGCCCATCATGTTCGTGGGCGGATATGTCCAGAAGATACTGAGGCAGTTCACCGTGGTACTGGCCCTGGCCCTTCTTTCAAGCTACATAATATCCATCACTGTAATCCCGCTTCTTGCCCCGTATCTTGTGCAGGCGCGGTCCAGGAAGAACCGGCTGGAACAGGTCACAGACCTCTTTGGCAGGTATGTCCTTGACCCGGTAAGAAATTTTTTCGTCCGTCTTGCCCACTTTGCCATACGTCACAAGCTCCTTTTTATAATCCCCGGCATCCTGCTCTTTATAATAAGCATGAAGGTGGTCATGCCCCTTGCGGGAAGGGATCTCATGCCACCCATGGATACAGGTATAGTAAAGATCGCATTTGAGGCAGAATCCGACTCATCCATCAGCCAGGTAGAGCAGATCGCAAAGAAGGTCGAGGCCATCCTGAACAAGATGCCCGGCCTTGAGCGCATCTCCACGGTGGTGGGCTCAGAACCCGGGGTTGTGAGCTTCGGCACCGGCCTTATACCACAGCAGGGGCTTATCACCGTGCACTTCGTTGACCGGTTCCACCGGAAGGAGACCATCTGGCAGATGGAGGAAGAGATAAGAAGGCAGGCCAGGGATATCACGGGCCTCAAGAATTTTGACGTCTTTGACTTCGGCGCAACTCCCCTTTCAAGCATTGCTGCCCCGGTTGATGTCATGCTTTCCGGTCCTGACCCTGCCGTACTGGACGGGTTGGCTGACCAGGCGGCTGCCCGCCTCATGCAGGTAAGGGGGCTTAAGACTGTCACACGTTCCTGGTCAGCGGACAAGGTAGAGATCCTGGTGAAGGTGGATATGGAAAAGGCAAAGAGATACGGTCTTGACCCTGTCAGCATAAGCCGCGAGCTCACAAGTGCAGTCAAGGGCGGAAAGGCCTCTGTACTCAGGGTGCCCGGTGAAGACGGCTACACCATCAGGGTAAGGTATCCGCAGAAGCGGAGGGCGAGCATCCCGGACATCGGCCAGATCTACGTTTCCTCTGATAGAGGGCCAGTGCCCCTCAGGGAGATCGCAGGCCTTGTAAAGAGCTATACCCGCACCAAGTTTACCAGGCAGAACCTGGAGCCAAGCGTCGATGTCTACGGCTACAGGGCAACGGCCTCCATCACCCACCTGCACGAAAGGATCCAGAAGGCCCTTTCCGGCCTCTCTCTTCCTCCAGGCTATCATCTCCACTTTGAAGGTGAGGTCAAGAACATGCACGAGGCCGGAAAAAGACTGGCAAAGGCACTTGGACTTGCAGTCATACTCCTCTTTTTCTCATTGGCCCCGACCTTCCGGTCATGGATAAACCCTGTCACCATCATGATAGCCATCCCCCTTGCCATGATCGGAGGGGCCTGGGGCCTTGTTCTCGTGGGGAGGCACGCATGCATGCCTGCCAACATGGGAATGATACTCCTGGCAGGCATCGTCGTGAACAACTCCATCCTTCTCATAGACTTCGTGGAAAAGGCCAGGGAGAAGGGAGCGGAGCTGAAGGATGCCATAGAACAGGCAGTGCGCGTAAGGACCCGGCCCATACTCATGACCGCATCGGGAACCATAGTGGGCATGCTCCCAATTGCCGCACAACGGGCTCTCGGGCTTGAGAGGCTCTCCCCCCTGGCAGTCGTGGCAATAGGCGGGCTCATTGTCTCTACCTTTCTCACCCTGATCTACGTGCCCATCTTCTATGACCTCTTTGACGGGGTCAGGCAGAGGGGCCGGGCATGGCTTGCAAGGAGGAGGCAGGCGGGAATGGCCAATGCGAAGGGAGATGTTTTATGAAAAAAACGAACACACAAATGCGCCAGGGAAGGCTGCTCTGGAGATTTTTCATCATTATTATGACAGCACTTGTTTCCTGGCCTGCATGTTCGCAGGCAGGTCTGCTGATTGACTGTGCCTGGCTTAAGGCCCATCTGGACGAGCCTGACATCAGGATAGCAGATGTCAGCAAGGTGCCGTCTTCCTTCGAAAAGGGCCACATACCCGGCAGCGTTAAGGTCTTCCGCCACAGGGACCTTGAGGATTATACCCGTTATCCCCCGGTTGGCTATCCAATGCCCGTCCAGTTCGTAAGGCTTATGGCGAGGCTTGGAATCACCAACAATACCACCGTGGTGGCATATGATGACAACAAGAACATATATGCCTCAAGACTCATCTTCCTGCTGCGGCTCTACGGCCATTCCCTGGACAGGCTCAAGATCCTGGACGGGGGAAAAAAGGCGTGGAAGGGCGCGGGTCTCCCCCTTGAAACCGGGACGGGATCTCCTGTAAAGGCCGCCCTGTACAATCCCATGAAAAGAAAAGATGAGTTCCTTGCTGCCTGGCAGGACGTATACAGGCAGGTGGTGCAGGAACAGAATCCAAAGGCCTTCCTACTGGATACCCGCACCAGAGAAGAATTCCAGGCAGACAGGGTGCGCTGCGTCCGTGGCGGGCACATTCCAGGGGCCGTTCACCTGGACCTTGCAAGCGTTGTGACAAAGGACGGGGAAGGCCGATGGAAAGATGCGCCGGAACTTGAACATATCTTGAAGGAGAAAGGCGCAGCACCGGACAGAGACATCATCGTTTACTGCCACTCAGGAGACAGGAGTGCTCATGCCTTTGTGATTATGAAGTACCTCCTTGGCTACCCAAGGGTGCGTATCTACGAAAAGGCATGGCTGGAGTGGGCGGTGCTCCAGGCCCTGCCAGTGGAGGAATAGCCGTGAGCAGATACAGGAGAATTTGCACGGATTTATTGAGAAATTACACAGGGACCCGTTGCATCCGCGGTATCCTGTGCATGCTTACATAGCAGATAGTGGCTTATTTCAGCATTGTTCAAGACATTTCGTTCGAGAACGTGTCGGAACGTTTTGCACCCTTTCTGCTGCGCTGTATCCATCTCGACTGCAACGGCAGCATGATTTGTGTCGTGAGCCGGAACGAGCTTGTCTCCCTGCTTGGCACAATGCGGGAAGTGATCTCAAGGGCCTTAAAGGGACGAAGACGGGTTGAGGTATGTCGTCCACGGAGACATTAAGGCCTGCTGTCATTAATAAGTGTAACCTGCTGCTTGTTGACTTCGTCAATAGAAATATTTACAGTAATTACGTAATGCAACGCAAAAATGGAGGAGTCCCGAAGATGCAGAAACAAGTACGCATCAGAGATATTAAGCTGGTCTCTATCGGCAATTCAAAGGGTATTCGTATTCCAAAGACATTATTACAAAAATATTGCTTTGGCGATACGCTTTTGCTTGAAGAAACAGAGCAAGGTTTACTTCTGAGAAAGAAGAATGATGAAAAGATTTCCTGGGAAGAGACATATAAGGCCATGGCTGCTGAAGAGGAAGACTGGAGTGATTTTGATGTAGCATTACTGGACGGACTGGAGAATCCAGGTTTTGACGATTAAACGATACGAAATTTATTACGCTGACCTGAATCCCGCGATAGGCAGCGAAATACGAAAGATACGGCCAGTGGTTATTGTAAGCCACAATGCCATGAACAAGTATCTAAAGACAGTAGTTATTTGCCCTTTAACGTCGAAGTTACACCCTCAGTGGAGAACCCGCCTGCAAGTAAAGTGTGCCAACCAAAAAGCTGAAATAGCAGTCGATCAAATAAGAACTATAAGCAAACAGAGACTGAAAAATAAAATTGATGAATTGTCAAAGGACAAGGCTGCGCAACTACGAAAATTGATAACTGATATGTATGGAGAATGACCTTAATATTTTGTCAAGTAAAGGGATTTTCTTGACAAAAGACTGTTCAGAGCGCAAAAAGCATCTCTCCTCGTTCCTTCATATCTTGCATCCTGCCCTTGTGTAATATGCCTTTACAGGGTACTGCATCTATCCCGCGATGCCGCGGGATCAGACGCTTGAAGTAGCATTGTACATCTGCACGTCCTCCGTCTTGTATCTGCAGTATGGTACTTCAAATACCCGATCCCGTGTTATCGCGGGACAAATTCGGTGAAATTATGAGTCCCTTGCTGCTTCAAATGCCGAAGGTTTTTGCTGTGGGAGCCTGACACATTTAGGTGAATATTTTCTGGCATTATATTAACGATAATCTACTGAAATTATAAAAGAAATCAATATGTTCGGCATTTGAAGTGATTAATTTGGGATAATATGGGTTTAATGCCTTAAATAATTCAGGGAAGGGGGCGATAAGATAATCAAAATAGTTAAGAAATGGAGGAATTGATGAAAAAGTTGAGCCTGTTAGCAGTCCTTTTCTGGGCTGTCGTTATTTCTTCGGTTTGTGCAATGGAAGCAATCCAGACACAGATGTCAACGGATGCAAATTTTGATGTTTCCCTGATCAGGGCCAAGGTCAGCAAGGATGTGCTGACAGTACAGGTACTCTTAAAGAATACTTCTTCCATAAAGAGAAACTACAGTTTTGACTTTAAGGACGTCTATTATACCGATACCAAGGACAAAAAGAAATATTACGGCCTGAAGGATTCCGAAGGCCACTATATCGCCGGGCCGGCTGCTAACTGGCTGCGTGGGGGAAATTTCAACGTATATTTTGAGCCGGGTGACAAGGCAGTCTTCTGGATCAAGTTCCCTGCTCCCCCTGAAGCTACCGAAAGCGTCGATATATACATACCGTGGGCCCTGCCCTTTGAAGATATCAAGATCCAGCGCTGACATGATGAATGATGCAGTAAGGATCAGTCTTGTCTTTATAATGGCAGTGTTTCTTGCAGGTGCTGCTCCAGGGATGGGTCTGTGTTATCAAGGCCCCGATGATCCTGCTGCAGAAGCGGCTGCTTTAGAATCGCTCAGGCACTTGGGAGCTGGCCGCGGCGCAATCGCCATCCAGGAGCATACCGTGGGGATTGCAGGCGCAAAGCAGGTAGACATCGTGGGGCTTGAGGGTCGGCAGATCAAGGGCCTTTCCGTGGATATCAAGAAGATGCTGAGCGGCCTTAATGCCAAGAAGGTGGGCCAGAAGATCCAGATCTCCTTGTCAAGCGATGTGCTCTTTGACTTCGATAAGTGGAACATAAAAAAATCGGCTGAAGCATCCCTTTCCAAGCTTTCCAATGCCCTAAAGAAGCTCAAGGTACGGCAGATCTTGATCGAGGGCCATACGGATGCCAAGGGAACAGAGAAATACAACCTGGCCCTGTCCAGGAGACGTGCCGACTCAGTCAAGGCCTGGCTGGTGGAAAAGAGTGGGATTGACAGCAGCAAGATAATTACAAGGGGCTACGGCGAGTCAAGACCGATTGCTCCAAATACCAACCCGGACGGATCGGACTGCCCAGAGGGCAGGGCAAAAAATCGCAGGGTTGAGATCTACGTTTCTCTTTTGGATGCCTCCTGAATGGGAGTATCCTCCAGTTTGTCCCCGGACGAGGAATGACGAGGAATGGCAAGGAATGGCAAGGAATGGCAAGGAAGGTGCGTTTCTTTCAAGGTTCACCAAGCCGCTGTGCAAGTTTCAAATTCTTCTCGAATAAAGACATGGCCAATCTCAGCGGCCTGACTGCGGGTGAAGTTGGCTTCCTTGTGGTGAAACCTTTCAAGAAACACCCCTTCCTTGCCTGTGGTGCGAATGGGGGACAAA
>JALVJO010000131.1 GCA_027028245.1 Deltaproteobacteria bacterium | reverse complement strand
CTGAACTCATTAATATTATTTGTGACAAGAATTAATTTCCTGCTTAAAGCATGGGCAGCAATGAGCATGTCAAGAGGGCCGATTACTTGTCCCATTTTTTCAAGAGTTGCTCGGATTCTTCCATATTCCCTTGACGCAGCATCATCGTATGCCAATACATCAAAGGGATAGAGAAAGTCTTCAACCCGCTGAATATTCCGTCTTTTATTACTACTTTTTTGAGCCCCGTAATAAAGTTCAGAAACAGTTATTGAGGATACTGCAACTTCACCAATTCCCATTTTCCTGAATCTTGCCAATACTTCTGGCGGATGGTGATTCATGATATAAATGCAGATATTTGTATCAATCAAATATTTCATCCAGACCTTCTCTAATCTGTTGGTCTTCCGGTTGATTACGTTTTGTCATAAACGGTTTCTTATATTTCTTTAAATTTTTTTCCCATACATCCCAGACAGTGGATTCTTTTGGGATTAATAGAACTCCCTGGGGAACTTTTTTGATATAAACTTCCTTTCCATGGAAACGATAACGTTTGGGCAATCTTACAGCCTGGCTACTACCGTTTAGAAAAAGTTTTGCAGTATCCATAACACCTCTGATCTAAGCTTTTAACCCGGATTATGCACTTGAGATGCCTGAAGAAAGTAATTTCATTGAATTATTGCACAGTCATGATGTATTTGTTCCCGCTGTGCATTCACCTAAAAGGTGAAGTTCAATCCGTGATAAATCCTCAGGCATTTGAAGCCGCAAGGGGCTTGCAATTTTACCGAATTTGTCCCGCTATGCCGCGGGATCGGCCACTTGAAGTACCAAAGTACGTCTGCGCGCCCTCCTAAAAAATGAGAAATCTTGAAAAATATATATAGGTAAATATATATAAAAACAGCGTGATGTCAATATATATACTGATCTTGATATATTTTTTAACAGAAGAGTGGACAATGTTGTGTGGTAATCCCCTCCAACGGGTCAATGACCTCAGGCGAAATTTGTGAGATTAGAGAACGGGGTTGCGTATCTACTGCGGGCTGTTGCCCGATTACTGAACTCTGCCTGCAATTTCAAACCCGGCTTCATGTGGAACCGGTGGCTGGTTTGCCTCGGAGCAAGCAGGTAGAAGGGGGGAGAAAATTCCGCTGGATCAAGGGATGCACTCAGGATTCTGAATTAAAGATTTCCGGTTGCCAGGCAGTATACGGGAAGTTGTGCAAATCGGGAATTAAAGGTTATAATTTGCACAATTATCCGATACCTTAGCGGCATGATTACACGTGACATGGCAAAAGAATTGATCCAGTGCGCCGCGGAGTATCCCGTGGTCACAATCCTGGGGCCTCGTCAATCAGGCAAGACCACCCTGGTTCGGATGACGTTTCCGCAGAAAACCTACTTCTCCCTGGAAGACCCGGACATCCGGCTGGCGGCCGAAGCAGACCCCCGGGGCTTCTTAAGCCAGATGGAAAAAGGCGGCATCCTGGACGAGGTGCAGAGGCTTCCGGCCCTGCTTTCATATATCCAGGGGATTGTGGACAAGACCGGGCAGGCGGGGCAGTTCATCCTGACAGGGAGTCATCAGCCCAGGCTGCATGAGGCCATCAGCCAGTCGCTGGCCGGGCGCACCGCCATGTTGACCCTTTGGCCTTTTCCCCTGTCCGAGCTGCGCCACTACAAACCGTCGTGGAGTCCCTTCGAGCTGATTGTCAGAGGGTGCTTTCCCAGGCTCCACGAAGAAAATCTCGACACCCGAAGGTTCTATAACGGTTATATCCAGACCTATGTCGAACGTGATGTACGCGCCCTGATCCAGTTGCGGGATCTCACGCAATTTCTGCAGTTTCTCACTCTGCTTGCAGGGCGGGTGGGCCAGACCGTAAACCTCGCATCCCTTTCAAGCGATGTGGGCGTGTCCTCCAAAACAATACGGAACTGGCTTTCCGTGCTGAAAGCCTCTTACATCGTTTTCGAACTGCCGCCGTTTTTCGAGAACATCCGCAAGCGTGTCATCAA
Organism: Deltaproteobacteria bacterium; assembly: GCA_027028245.1. GTDB lineage: Bacteria > Desulfobacterota > Dissulfuribacteria > Dissulfuribacterales > QOAL01 > QOAL01. Next base: position 1,482 of record JALVJO010000131.1, on the reverse strand, counting down.
GTCACCCAAGATATACTTCACTGACACCGGACTGGTCGCCTTCCTGCTGGGTATCCATACGGAACAACAGGCGCTCCGCGACCCCTTGCGCGGCAGTCTCTACGAGAACCTCGTGATTACGGAAATCGTCAAGGGCGCCCTGAACCGCGGAATCAGGCCGGAGATCTATTTCTTCCGCGACTCCCATGGCAACGAGGTCGATCTCCTGATCCGGGAAGGTGGGAGACTTTTCCCGGTCGAGATCAAGTCCGCTGCGACTTTTTCCACTGATTTCCTGAAAGGGCTGGAGAAGTTCCGGCCGCTGGTGGGCAATGGTGTCGCGCCAGGGGCTGTGCTGTACAATGGGGAGCAGGAATTTACCGTCCGTGGAGTTCGTATTTTCAACCCGCTCAGTACTCTGGACCTCTGGCAGACCTTGACCTCAGCCCATGCTGAGTGATCCTGGATTATGCACTTCAAATGCCTGAAAAAAGTAATTTCATCGAATTATTGCATGGTTAGCATGTAGTTCTTCCCGTTATGCCTTCACCCAAAAGTGAGGTTCAATTCGTGATAAATCCTCAGGCACTTGAAGTGCATTACCCGGGTGCAAATTAATCCTTGGCCAAATCAATGACCTTGAATTTCTTTCTCCCTTTAATCCGATATATGGAAAAATCCCTGTCTATGGTCAGGATTGTAGCCACATTCAGTTTTTCTGCCAGATAGACAAGACAGGCATCTGCAAAATCCATTGGTAAATCAGCATATTTCAGCATCAGTTGTTTTATTCGCTTTATGGCTGCGATTTCTATGGGATAAATCTCTACGCCGCCCCGATAGATCCACTCAAGGAAATCTGCCTGGGCATTTCGGCTGAAATCCAACAGGTACAAGACCTCGGTAATGGAGGCTAGGGTAGTAACCAAGAGATGCCGGTTATTTTTAAGGAATAGCAGGGATGACTGGTGATATTGATCAGAGGCATCAAAAAGGGCTGCCAAGGGGCCTGAATCAATGAGTATCTTTTTCACGTGCTCTTTTGCCCTTGATTTTTCCTTTTATTATCTCTTTTCTCCTTACTGATAAGTCAGTGCGGCCGCTTGAATACTTGCCGAAAAGATCACTTCCAAGGTCCCACGGGGTCTGCCTCGAGATCTTTTTCAGGTATTCCTGGATGCTCCGCCTGATCAGCTCAGACTTTGTAAGCCCAAGCTTTTTAGCTGCGTTGGTAATGTTCTGCTCCATTTGGGGATCTAATCTCAGGGTTAACATGATTTGCACCTCATTCGCCCTTTTTGTATTACGCTAAGGTAATACAAGGGGATTGTCAATCACTTCTTTTCACCCGCTCATCTTTCTTCCCGTTTCAGTGGATGGCAATCCCAAAAGTAAATCCGTCATAATCCCCTAAAACGGGTCAAAGTCCCCAGACTCTTATAGTTGATCAAGGGTCTGAAAAATGCCTGTATATTCAAAATCCATTCCTTCTACCAGCCTCAC
>JALVJO010000130.1:5624-28196 GCA_027028245.1 Deltaproteobacteria bacterium | reverse complement strand
ACAAAGAGGGTCTTCGTACTTATATTCTATAAAAATATTTTTACTTAAATGAATTGCACTTGGAGGTCATGGTCATGAAAGAGGCATATATTTATCAGAAAATAGATGATGATGCGGTAAGATGCGGGCTTTGCATGCATCACTGCAAGATCAAGCCCGGGAAAAGGGGAATATGCGGGGTAAGAGAAAACCAGGACGGAAAACTTTACAGCCTTGTGTATGAAAGGCTCATATCCCGGAATAATGATCCAATAGAAAAAAAGCCGCTCTTCCACTTTCTGCCCGGCAGTAAATCATATTCCATAGCAACAGTGGGTTGCAATTTTCGATGTCTTCATTGTCAGAACTGGCAGATATCCCAATATCCGAGAATGAATGATGGACAGATTATCGGGGAAGAGGTCTCTCCCCAGGAGGTGGTGCAGGATGCCATTATTCAAGGTGCGAAAAGCATCAGCCATACCTATGTTGAACCCACCATCTTTTACGAGATGGCCTATGAAACCGGTAAAATCGCAAGGTCAAGGGGGCTCAGGAACTGCTTTGTAAGCAATGGTTACATGAGCCCTGAAACAGCCAGGCACTCTGTAGAATTTCTGGATGCCATAAACATAGATCTAAAGGCCTTTACTGATAAATTCTACAAGGAGGTATGCAAGGCAAGACTTCAGCCTGTACTGGATTCCATAAAGCTTATGCACGAACTGGGGATATGGGTGGAGGTGACAACACTGATCATACCCGGCTGGAACGATTCTGAAGAAGAGCTCACAGAGATTGCAAGATTCATAAAGGGGGTGTCTCCGGCAATTCCATGGCACGTAACGGCCTTCCATCCGACTTACAAGATGCTGGACAGGCCGCCCACGCCTGTGTCCATATTGAGAAAGGCAAGAGAGATAGGCTTGAGCGAGGGCTTGAGATTTGTCTATGAGGGCAATATTCCTGGAGAAGGCGGTGAAAATACATATTGTCCTGCATGCGGAGAGGAGCTCATATCAAGATATGGTTTCAGTATCCAGGAAAACAGGATAAAGGACGGATGCTGTCCGAAATGCGGAGAGAAAATAGAAGGTATATGGAAGTAAAGGAGGGAGAAGGAGACCTCTTGGAATGCTACCGTCTCCTTCTCCTTTTTCTATCTATCTTGGGTCTTACCCCCCTTCTCAGGTTGACGTACTGGTGGACGAATTCCAGGTAGACGTCTCCTACGTGCATGGCCAGCTGCTCCCTGGTTCCGCTTGGGGCAATCTGGAACTGGGTTGCCTTGGACCTGCTTTCCATGACAAGCCATTCCACTTCGGTAAGGCTTTGGACCTGGTCCCTGGGGCTGTGGATAAAAAGTACCGGCTTCGTAAAGGAAGACATCTTTTTCCTGTTTTCAAATATTGGGCCTTCCGGTACGTATTTTTCTCCGATTCCTTTTCTTAAAAGAAAATCCTTTCCGAGATTGAAAGCGCTTTCCATGATCAGGCACAGGAGTTCCTTCTCCTTCTTTACAGCCAGATCCAGGGCCACGGCAGCTCCAATGGATCTGCCCATGACAACCATGCCACCGTCCCTTCCCGATTCCTTCATCCACCTCTTGACGCCGTCGTAGAAGGTTTCTGCGTCTGAAAAGAGCTGCGCCATATAAAGACTGCCTTCGCTCAGTCCAAATCCCCGGTAGTCGAGACTGACTAAGGTGAAGCCGAGTTTCCTGAAACCCTGGCCGAGAAGGGCCAGGGTAGCCGTGTTTTCGTATTCAGCCGGAAGATAAAGGATGTGGGGGTCCTGGGGATTGCCCTCGAATATCCTGGCGCTCAGTCTCAGCTTATCCGGGGACGGTATGTCAAGGACCATATCCCAGACCTTTTCAGCCTCATCTCCGCCATTACTGCCAAGATCCAGGGGTTGAAACAGGAAGTCCCTGATTTCCGGTATGTCCAATTTTTCAAGTGTATTTACTGCCACCAGTTCAGCCTTTCCCTAAACTCACGGATCTTATTTTTCTTAAAACCAGATGAAAAATCCTTGTGGCCCATGTAGGAAAGGGCATGTTTTTTCAGGTTTTCAAGGATTTGAGAGAAGACCTTGTCCTTTTCCTTTTCGTCAATGAAATTCCTTTCCTTTTTCAGCTGAAAGGAGATCTCCTCGCCGTTTTGATTTATGAATTTTTCAAACAGTCCGTCCGCCTCATCAAATCCGTCAAAATCCTGCCTGGTGACCTTCATGGGGATCTTTACGAGAAGCCCCACCAGCCATCTGTCGCCTGCCAGCTTCCTGGAATAGTCATAGAACTCCACGGTCAGGCCGTTGGGCAGCTCCACTGTCTCAAACATTACAGGTTCCTTTACCATGATTGAAGTTGAAATAGACGCCTATAATTAATCAATGCGTAACTGGTCACAGGTTCCAACGCATATATTCCATTCTGGGAGCGCTTGCAGGGTGCCGCTGATGTAAGGCAGCGGGCGCACAGTCGTACTCCCTGTACTTCAAGCGCCCGATCCCGCGAGATGCCGTATCCTGTGAACGCTTACATCAATGCTTAAAGGCCCTCTGCCCGGTGAATACCATGGTGACAGGCGGATCTGCCTCGTTGCACGCCTCGATGGATTCCCAGTCACGAATGGAACCGCCGGGATGTACTATGGCAGTCACGCCCTGTCTTATTCCCACATCCACTCCATCTCTGAAGGGGAAGAAGGCATCAGAGACCATGGTGGAACCGGGAATATTGCCCCTGTCTTCCTTGACCTTGGCATCGATTTCTTCCTTCTGGGCCGCGTCTCTTTCGCCCTTTTCCACTGCAAGTTCAAGTTCCTTGTAGGAGATGCCGTATTTGTCGAAACATACAATGTCTGCGTATTTGGTATATGCCTTGTAGACAGCTATTTCTGCAACACCGACCCGATCCTGCTCGCCGGTTCCGATTCCCACTGTGACACCGTTTTTGACATAGATGATGGAGTTTGAGGTGACACCCTGTTCCACAGCCCATCCGAATATGATGTCTTCATATTCGGCCTCTGTGGGCAGCCTCTTGATCTTGTAGAGTTTACCCTTGTATTCGCATTCCGCAGGTTTCAAGTCGTCCTTGGTCCTGATCTTGTTTACAGGAGACTGCTGAACAATGATGCCGCCATCGATCAGCGACTTGAAATCAACGAATCTCTTGTCCCAGTAAGATTCCAGCTGGTCTATCCTTCGAATCCTTATGATGCGCAGGTTCTTGCGGGCAGCAAGTATATCCACTGTGCCTTCTTCATATTCCGGGGCTGCCACAACTTCCACGTATTGTTCGCTGATGGCCTCTGCGGTGGCCTTGTCGACTGGACGGTTCAGTGCCACGCAGCCGCCAAAGGCAGCCACCCTGTCGGCCCTGAGGGCCTTCATGAAGGCATTGTCTATGCTGCCGGCCTTGGCCACGCCGCAGGGATTATTGTGTTTTACAATCACACATGCCGGGGTTTTCATCAGGAACTTCAGGATATTAAGGGAATTGTCCACGTCAGTGAGATTGATCTTTCCCGGGTGTTTTCCTGCCTGAATCATGTCTTCTTCTGAAATGGCACTGACCAGGCCGTTTCCGGGCTGGATAAAAGCACAGTCTCCAAGGGTGAGATTCCCATTGACCAGCTGATAGAGAGCAGCTTCCTGGTCGGGATTTTCTCCGTATCTGAGGCCCCTTTCTTCCAGCTCTCCTGTGCTCTCGTTCTTGATGGTCCAGGTCCTTTTTTTATAGACCAGCACCTGGTCTCCATAGGAAATTTTCATTTCAGGGGGAAAGTGATCACCTATGATCTTTTTATACATTTCTTTCATGTCTGCCATGGTCAATCTCCTATTTGAGTTCCTTTAATTTTCTTTCAAGACCCTTCTGGTCCATTACCCCGGAATGGTACCTTCCATCTGGAAAGATATAGGTTGGTGTGCCTGTTATCCCTTTGCCCATGAGGAATTTAACTGTTCCTTCCACCTTTTTCTTTCCGTCTGCACATTGGTTCTCGGACCTGTACCTGTTCTTGAGGCCTTCCAGGCCCTTGTTGTCACATATGATGGAAATGCTTTCTTCCTTGGCGCCCTTGTGAAATTTCAGGGGAAACAGCAGGTATTTTACCTGTATCTTCTCCTGCTGGACCAGGGGTTCCAGGATGGCTTCTGCCTTTTTGCAATAGGGGCACTGGGGATCGGTTACAAAATAGATGGTTTGTCCCTTCTTACCAACGGTAAAGGCGGTAAGCTCGTCCAGTTTTTTGATCTCTTCCTTGGAAAGCCGGTTGATCTCCATCATGGTTTCCCTGGTGAGATTCTTGGCATCCTTGGTGCTGAAAAGCTGTCCCGCCACCAGGAAATCGCCCTTTGTGTCAGAATATATCAGGCGGTTCTGTTTCTGGAACTGGACCTGAACCTGGCAAAGCCCCGGCATGGGAGAAGGCTTGATTTCCACAACGGTGATGGGCCTGTGAAAGGTGTCTTTTACTGCCTTCTGCATCTTGTCCTTGGAAGGACAGCTCTCATCAGATGCGTTGGAAATAGAGATAAAAAACATGCATACCAGCATGAGGATAAAAAACATGCAAAATGTGTTGGAAAATTTATTCATGAACAGACTCCTGAAATTTTTTTGCTAAGCTAACACAAAGAACGGGTTACCGCCACCAGCTGACACCAAGTCTTCTGATAACATTCAAACCCCCGGGGAGAACCAGGGTATTTTCAAGGCCCTTTGACCTTAGAAATACCTGAATTTCGTAGGACCTGGTGCCTGCATTGCAGATCAATATCAAGGTCTTGTCTCCGGGAAGACTCTGGTAATTTGCCCTCACCTGGTCATATACAAGGGCCATCCATTTATCCGGATAGGCCTCGGCCCAGGGCTCTGCCTCCTTGGGATGCCTCAGATCCACTGCTATCCAGTCAGGATGCTCGGTTTTACCGTCCATCCAGTCCACGAAATCCTCGGTGCTGACAATTTTAAGCCGTCCTTCCACTAGATTGTCCGCGGTGTTTGCAGCTGCATTAAGTACGTCTACTGCAGTTGAAAAGGGCGGGGCATAGGCAAGTTCCAGGTTGCTGAAATCGGCGATCCTGGCCCGGTTTGCTATCATGCCGGCCGCCGCGTTGATACGTGCCAGGAGCCCGTCTCCCATCTTGGCAAAACCCTGCAGTCCGAGAACCCTCTTGTCGGAAGAATCCACTATGAGGTTGTTGAACATAAGGGCCTGGGTGGGGAAAAAGTGCGCCCTGTCGGACTGAACGACCATGGCATTTACTGCCTTGTATCCTTCGGCCCGGGCGACTTCAGTGCTTAAACCGGTGGCCCCTACGCAGATTTCAAAAACCTTCATGATGAAACTTCCCACCACTCCGTCAAACCTGCTTGGTATGCCTGCAAGATTATCTGCCACAACACGTCCCTGGCGGTTTGCTACTGACCCCATGGGGGCATAGGCCTTTTTCCCGGTAACAAGGTTGAAGGTCTCCACGCAGTCCCCTGCCGCATAAATAGACGGATCGGAAGTCTGCATGCGCTGGTTGACCACAATCCCTCCCATGGGGGAGATCTCAAGTCCTGCATCCCTGGCAAGTTCGCTCCTGGGTCTCACCCCGGCAGCCATTACCACCAGGTCGCATTCGAGTTCTCTCTTGTTGGTTATTACCCTTCTCACCCAGCCGTCATTGTCCGGTTCAAATTTCTGGGCGGCTTCACTGGTAAATACCTCAACATTGTTTTCCTTCAGGTGCTGTTGAACCATGGAGGCTATTGTGGGATCAACTATCCTGGGCAGAATCTGCGGCATGAATTCCACTATTGTGGTTTCCACACCCCACAGATCTGCCAGGGATTCTGCCATCTCGATTCCTATTGCCCCTCCTCCAATGACCACAGCCTTTCCCACTTTGCCCTGGGCGAGCAGGTCCTTGATGGCTATGGCCTTGTGAAGGCTGCTTATGGTAAATACCCCATTTAGATCATGGCCAGGAATGGGAATGACATTAGGCCTGCTGCCAGTGGCAAGCACCAACTGGTCATAGGGCAGCTTGGACTTTTCGCCGGTTTTGACGTTTTCCACGTGAACCAGCTTTTCCTTGCGGTCGATGGAAACGGCCCTGGTGAGGGTAAGGACATTGAGACCCTTGGCCTCATGAAAGAACCGGGAATCCCGAACCATGTGAAAGCTGGTAGACCTCAGTTCCTTTTCGTCTGCCACATCTCCTGAAACAAAATAGGGAATACCGCACCCCCCGTAAGAAATTAGGTCATCCTGATCCAGCAGGGTAATCTCTGCTTCCGGGAGCAGGCGTCTGGCCCGGCACGCAGACTTGGGCCCTGCTGCTACTGCACCAACTACTACTATTTTCTGGCTCATGAGTTGTCCTCCTTTGGAGACGGAAATAAAAAGGACCTTTTGGGTTTGTGAAAGTTGCTTGAATGAATTGCGGTTCAGGGTTCAAAAGTATCACAAACTCGGTTTAAAGCAAAGTTCTTGAAAGATTTTTCTCTAACTGCCCAATTGGGATGTCCGGCCGAAGGTTCAGACAATAAACATGGCATCGCCGTAACTGTAGAAGCGGTATCCCTTTTTTACAGCTTCCATGTATGCCTCCAGGATGAGTTTCCTGCCGGCAAAGGCACAGACCAGTACCAGCAGGGAGGAGCGGGGCAGGTGAAAATTGGTTATCATTGCATCCACAGCCTGGAATTTGTGGCCAGGCATGATGTAGAGATCGCAATGGCCGGAAAATTCCCGGACGCTGCCGTGGATCTTGGATACGTATTCCAGGGTCCGGACCGAGGTTGTTCCCACGGCTATTACCCGGCCTCCCTTTTGCCTGGTTTTTTCTATGACCTGTGCGGCCTCATGGCTTATTTCCACCCATTCAGAGTGTATCTTGTGTTCCCTTATATCCTCGGCTCTGATAGGTGCAAAGGTTCCGTAACCCACGTGAAGTGTGACTGATGCCAGTCTGATGCCTTTTTTTTCAGCCCTTTCCAGGAGGGCTTTGGTAAAATGGAGTCCTGCCGTGGGTGCAGCCACGGAACCTGTGGCTGATGCATAGACTGTCTGGTAGCGTTCAATATCCGAATTTTGGACAGGCCTTCTGATGTAAGGAGGCAGCGGCATCTGCCCTGTCTTTTCAAGGGCCCTTTTCAGGCTGCCGTCATATGAAAGATTCAGGAGAACCTGCCCGTTTTGTTTTATCTCCAGGGATGAAATGGTCAGATGCGCCCCGGGTGAAAAGATTTGCCCCTGTTTTATGGGCTTGGAGCTCCTGTAAAGGGCCTGTACCCGTGCAGTGCCTGGGCCGGTAGCTTCGGGATAATGCAGAAGAAAAAATTCTATTTTCCCTCCCGTTTGCTTTCTGCAGTTTATCCTGGCAGGAAAGACCCTGCTGTTGTTGATTACAAGGCAATCGCCCTTTTGTAAAAAATTCAAGATGGCAGGAAATCTTTCGTGAGAAACAGCTTTATTCTTTCTGCTCAGGACCATAAGCCTGGATTCATCCCTGTTCTGAGCAGGGAACTGGGCTATCTGATCCTTGGGCAGGGGATAGTCGTAGCTGGAGATGCGGAATCTGCCGCTCATGAAAAAAGACTGGTCCTTTGCGCAAGGTAACATAAAAGAAGCCCGGCCAGCATGGCAAGAAACCCCATGATCCTCAGTGTTCCGGGTTCCATTTCCTGGATCTGCTGCAGCACGGCCTTCATCTTTTCCGGGAATGCAAAATAGGGAATTCCCTCAAATATCATCATCAGGCCTATAACTGTAAGAAAAAGCTTCATGTCTTTCTCCGGATATTCAGCTTTGAAATAAAAGGGCAGGTACGACAGGGAAGGGTGGTGGCGGTGCAGGGACTTGAACCCCGGACGCTGCGGATATGAGCCGCATGCTCTGACCAGCTGAGCTACACCGCCATGTGGAAGCTACCTATTAACTATTTTCTCCTGTGTGTCAAGATCTATGTATCTAATTCTGGATTGGCAGTTGGGAAATCTGCCGGAGATGAAAAGGGCATTGAGCAGGTTTCCTGTGTGACCTGCGTGGGAGATAGCCATTGTGCCGCAATACTTGTAGGCTAACAGTTGAATTTTGGCCCGCATACTGCTAATTTTTAAATAAATATCAATTGCAGGCGGGGACCAAACAGATGCAGAGCCTTATTACGAAAGCAGTGCCAACCGGTGTGTGCATAGTAACAGTACGTGCAGGTGAAAAGATAAACGGCATGACTGTAGCCTGGGCCACCCAGGTATCTTTTAAACCCAGGCTGGTGGCCGTATCAATTGCACCTCCCAGGTTTACGTACGGACTTGTCAAGGAATCCGGCTTTTTCTGTATAAATGCACTTTCAGAAAATGAGATGAAGCTTGCAAGGCATTTTGGTTTTAAAAGCGGCAGGAAGACAGACAAGTTCAAGGGGATAGAGTATGAAAATGCGCTCCACGGCTCTCCGATATTAAAAAATGCATTTGCCTATCTGGAATGTGAAGTAAAGGATATTTTTCCCTCTGGAGACCACGACATATTCGTTGGAGAGGTAGTGGATGCAGGTGAGATAAAGAAAGACGCCAGGCCGTTGATTTTCAGATGGGATGATTTTTTTGGAAAGAAATGATTGAGAGGGAAGAATAGATGGCTGAAGATAAGAATAAAACCATGGGAAATATTGAGCCTGAAGAAAAGGAAGAAGGCCCGGTCCAGGAGCAGGATAAGCTGGATGAACTCCTGGCCGATGTGCCCGAATGGCTCCGCGGGCCCCTAAAGGAAAATTACAAGCAGATACTGGCAGGGCTTGCCATTATTGTTCTGGTAGTCTCTCTCTGGAGCGGTTACTCGTATTATATCACAAGACAGGAAGAATCCGCATCCTATCATCTGGGCATTGCCATGGCAAAGCAGGACGTGGATGAGAGATTAAAGGCCCTGGAAGAACTTAGAAGCAGGTTTTCTCATACAAGCGCTGCCCGTCTTGCCAATCTGCTAGTGGGCCAGGCATATATGGACAAGAATGACTGGGAAAAGGCGTCATCCGTTTTTGACGTATGTGCCAGGGATTTTGAAGGTGCCCTTTCTGATTCAGCACTTATGGGCCAGGGTTATGCCTATGAACAAGAGAAAAAACTTGATCAGGCCCTGGCTGATTTCAAAAAGGCGCAAATTGCCGGCAGGGGCTTTGAAGCCGTGGCTGTTATGGATGAAGCAAGGGTATTGGCCGAAAAGGGAAGGAAAAAGGAAGCCCTAGAAGCCTACGATAAATTTCTGGATCTTAAGCCCAGGTCTCAGTTCCTTGATTTCATAAGATATGAAATCCTTAAATTGTCTTGAATAACGAAAAAAATCCGCACAACCCTTTCTCGTGTGCAGGAGATTCACAGGCTGAAAGTGTATCTGTTGTAATACCTGCGTACAACGAAGAGCCGGTCATAGGCAGTACGGTTTCGAAAATCAGGAAGCTGCATCCTTATTTTGAGATTATAGTCGTTGATGACGGCAGCACCGACAGGACAGCTGCGGAGGCTGAGGGGGCAGGAGCTACTGTTATACGCCATCCTTACAATATCGGAAACGGTGCGGCGGTCAAAACCGGGATTCGCCGGGCCTCAGGAGAGCTGCTGGTCATAATGGACGGAGACGGCCAGCATGATCCTGCAGATATTTCAAGGCTTCTTGCTGAAGCTGAACAATATGACCTTGTGGTCGGAGCCAGGAGCGGACAAAGCCAGGCATCACTCGGCCGCAGGCTAGCAAACTGGTGTTACAACAAATTGGCCTCGTATGTAGGCAAATTTCCCATAAAGGATCTTACTTCAGGGTTCAGGGTATTCCGGAGAAAGACGGTACTGAATTATCTTTATCTTTTCCCAAACACCTTTTCCTATCCCACGACCAGTACACTTGCCTATCTTAGGAGCGGCCTTACCATTCAATATGTACCGATAACAGCGGCCAAACGCACTGGCAAGAGCAAAATAAAGCCTTTTCAAGACGGCAGTCGTTTTTTATTGATAATTATTCGAATAGCAACTCTTTTTTCCCCATTACGCGTGTTTTTGCCCCTGAGTATCCTTTTCTTTTCAGGCGGAATAAGCAACTATATTTATACCTATGTAACAATACATCGTTTTACTAATATGTCTGCGCTTTTGTTGACGATATCCATGATGATTTTTCTTCTCGGCCTTATCTCAGAACAGATAACCCAGATGCGTTATGATCGAGTAGAGGATTCTACGGGACGATAGAACTGTCCGGTCCGCCCTTATTGTTTGTTTTTTCATATTTTTAAAAATATCAATGAAGAAAAAAGTGCTTGTAGTTACTTCTACATTCCCGAGATGGGAAAATGATGCTGATCCGCCATTTGTATACGAATTGTCAAGGCGGCTAACCGATCTATTTGATGTCACAGTTCATACTCCTCATTATACAGCTGCAAGAACGAGAGAAATAATGGGGGGCGTAAAAGTCCATCGTTTTCGATATTCTTTTGAAACCATTGAAAAATTGGCAGGTTCAACGGGAATATTACCCACTCTGCGTCAAAATAAATCCTATTTTGCTTTGATTCCGTTTTTTTTATCCGCACAGCTGTTTTCGTTGTTGAAGCTAATAGGAAAGAGCCGTCCGGATGTCATCCATGCCCATTGGCTTTTTCCTCAGGGTTTTTTTGCTGTAATTGCAAGGGCGTTTTTTAATGTGCCTGTTGTAATTACTGGTCATGGAGCCGATATCTTCAGCCTGAAGGGATGGTTGTTCTTAAAAATAAAACAATTTACGGCGGCCAGAGCTGATTTTATTACAGTAGTAAGCAGGTCGCTGCGCGATCATCTTGAAAAAATGGTTCCTGGCTGCCCTCATGTGGCCGTCATTCCAATGGGAGTTGATAGCGGAACATTCAGACCTCACAGGGAAAATATTGAAGCAATACGAAAGCAATACAACGTCCGGGATATATTTTTATTATATGTAGGCCGTCTTACAGAGAAAAAGGGAGTTCGTTATCTCATAGATGCCTTTCCAAAGGTGATCAAGGCATATCCCAAGGTCAAACTGCTTGTGGTTGGAGATGGAGAAATCAAAGAAAGCCTGGAGCACCAGGTGCTCCGACTCGGGCTTGAAGATTATATTATCTTCACCGGAAGCATCCCTAATAAGAAATTGCCGGACTATTATGCGGCCGCAGATATCTTTATAGGGCCTTCTATAGAGACCGATGATGGCGACAACGAGGGGTTTGGCCTCACCTTTGTGGAGGCGTCAATGTCGGGCTGTCTTGTAATAGGGACTAATGCAGGCGGCATAGGAGATGTAATCCAGGATGGAGTAACTGGTTTCCTGGTGCCGCAGAAAGACTCCGGAGCATTGGCGGAAAAGATTATTTACGCCATTGAACACAGGGATGAAAGGGAAAAACTGGCACGTCGCGCAAGGCAGTGGTGCAGAGAAAGGTTCGACTGGTCTATAATTGCAGGACGGTATGGTGCCCTGTTGACTCGACTTATTAAATAGACGTCAATCTATGATTCAGCACTTTTTGATACATTCGTTCCTTGTAAATATGCAAGGCCGGACAGGTATTTTACAAGCTTTTTCAGGAAAAAGTAAGGCAGCAGATCCCTGTCTATGATCCAGTCCGTAATTCTGACCAGTGGCCAAAGAATCGGCTTGGAAAAATAAGCAAGAATCATCAATCCTCCATTTGAATATCTTGCGTCAGCCTTGGAATAAGGCATTTTTATATAATCTTCCGGATGTTTTTTAATGAATTGAGCGGAAGACATTGCTCCACTCCTATAAAGTTTTTTTGTTACAGACATAAGAGAAAGTTGATCATTATGATATACTATAGCTTTTGGTTCCAGACCAAAGCGTGCTCCTGATTTGATCAATGTGAGGAATAAGTCCCTGTCTTCAAATCCGAAATGATATGTTTCGTCAAATCCCCCGGCTGATTCAAAATTCTTTCTTTTGACCATGAAGATTATAGTGGTCATTATAGATTGCTCGCCCCTAAGGAACTTGAGAGCCCTCTTTTTGGCAAGATCATTTTGATACCTTGCCCAAAAATCTGCCTTGGATGCATGCATCTGTCCAAAGCAAACATCAAAACCACTGACGTACTGTTTTAGCAATAAAGCCAGTACATCTTCGTGGGCCAAAGAACAGTCTGCATCCAGGAATAAAATGACCTCGCCGCTTCCTGCTGCGGCACCGCGATTTCGTGCAACACTGCATCCCTTATTTCGTTCCAGTCGAATGAGGCTCACAGCTTCTCTATAACGTTCCGGGATATCCAAATGGACTGGCTGCTGGGAACCATCATCTACAACATGTACATGAAAGGCCCAGCCAGGGGGCAGATGTTGCTTAAAGATTGATGTCAGCAGGTTTGATAAGTAGTGGGAATCATTATGGACAGGTATGACTATATCAAGAAGCCTGGTTGTTGTGCTATGATTTTTTGAATCACTTTTATCCAATGTAGTCATACTACCAGCATAATTCTATTTGCATTCTTCTATTGTTGAGTAAGAAGCAGATATAATTACTGAAGTTGGGATTTTATCTTTTTCCTGATTTTGCAGTGTGGAAAATTAAACCATAAGGAAAATAGATTGCCCAATAAATGTGATAGATTATACGCATTTGAATGCTGGAACAGTTTAAAAAATGCACACGGCGTTCTTCCCGAAATCTTTTTTTCAAATCATGCCAATTTCGTCGGGAACTGATGCCCACAAGCCTCATGACGGAAAGAGGCATGTTTATATATTGAAGTTTCGCTCCGGATTTATAGGCCCTCAAAAAAAAATCGTAGTCCATTGCAATCTTAAAGTTGGTATCAAAGATACCGATTTTTTCAAAAAGTTTCCTTGAACAAAGCGTGCTTTGATGAAACAATCCGGTCTTAAAATTGAACCACCAATTAAAGCCCCTGGGCCTGGCCAGAGTTTTCTTGCCTCCATCTTCAAAAAGAATATCAAAGGCAACAATATCATACGTAGAATTTAGATATGGAGCTGCTTTCTCAAGTACCCTCGAATTCATTAAATAATCATCAGAATGCAAAAAGAGAATAAAATCCCCGGTGACAAGATCCATTCCCTTGTTCATGGCATGAGCAATGCCTTCATCCGGTTCTGATATCCATTTATTCAGAGAGGTTTCATATTTCTTTATGATATCAATGGTACCGTCTGTTGAACCGCCATCCACTATTATATATTCAATATTTTCATATGTTTGGCCAACCACACTTTTTATGGTCTGCTCAATATATTTCTCAGAGTTATAACAAACTGTAATAACAGAAATTTTTGACCTGGCGATCATTTGGTTATGTAATGGGGTTCATATTTCCTGGATATATTGCAAATACCAGGCATATGTTATCTTCAATCCTTCCCGCAAACTCACCAGCGGGCGCCAGCCCAGTTTCTTGATTTTGGAAACATCAAGAAGCTTTCTCGGGGTCCCGTCTGGTTTTTGTGTGTCAAAGATTATACGTCCCCTGAAGCTGACGGTCTCTGCTATCATTTCTGCCAGCTCCCTGATGGTGATATCCTCTCCTGTGCCGACATTTATGTGGGAACATGTTGGTCGGATTGCCTCATTGTATAACTTCTTGTCCAGATTCATTACAAAAAGGCATGCATCAGCCAGGTCATCCACGTATAGGAATTCTCGCCTGGCTTTTCCCGTGCCCCAGACCACAACTTCATGGTTTTTCTCTTTTTTGGCCTCATGAAACCTCCTGATGAGACCGGGAATCACATGGCTGTTGGTAGGATGAAAGTTGTCGCCAGGCCCGTATAGATTGGTAGGCATCACCGAACGAAAATCTGTACCGTATTGCCTGTTGAAAGATTCACAGAGCTTTATCCCTGCTATTTTTGCAATGGCGTACGGCTCGTTGGTCGGCTCTAGAGGTCCGGAAAGAAGAGCCTCTTCCTTGATGGGCTGCTCTGCAAATTTTGGATAGATACAAGAGCTGCCGAGAAAGAGAAGCCTTTTCACACCGCTTTCAAGGGCTGCCCTGATAACATTGGTTTCTATTGCGAGATTGTCATAGATAAAATCTGCCGGATAGGTATGGTTTGCCAGGATGCCTCCCACCCTGGCAGCGGCCAAAAAGACATATTCAGGTCGCTTGTCCTGGAAAAAGTTGTTGACTGCTGACTGGTCAGTCAGGTCAAGGTCGCCATGCCTCCTGGTTATTATGTTTTTGTAGCCTGCCTTTTTGAGTGCCCTCAAAATGGACGATCCCACAAGGCCTCTATGACCTGCAACATATATGGCCGCGTCTTTATTCATTGTGATTGAATATCTTAAAGCCAGCCATCTGGCAAAGGGCGTCTTTCCTGGCTATTTCAAAATCAGAACGCACCATTTCTTCTATCATTTCTTCAAAACTTATCCTGGGGACCCATGACAGTTTCTCTCGTGCCTTTGAGCTGTCTCCCACCAGGGTGTCAACCTCGGTCGGCCTGAAGTAGCGTCTGTCAATGGCGACAACCCTTTCACCAGGCTGGATTTTAAGCTGGGAATTCGAAACAATAGAGTTATCGTTTATTGACGATACTATTCCCACCTCTTCTCTGCCACTACCTTTCCATTCAATCTCGATGCCAGCCATTCTGAATGCCTTTTGGCAGAATTCTCTTACAGAATGCTGTTCGCCAGTAGCTATTACAAAATCGTCAGGTTCAGGCTGCTGCAGCATCAGCCACTGGGCCTCAACAAAATCCTTTGCGTGCCCCCAGTCACGTTTAGCATCAAGGTTGCCAAGATAAAGACAATCCTGAAGTCCCAGGCAGATTCTCGCAACTGCCCTGGTTATTTTCCTGGTGACAAAGGTCTCTCCCCTTATGGCAGATTCATGGTTGAAAAGGATGCCGTTGCATGCATAGATCCCGTATGCTTCCCTGTAGTTGACGGTAATCCAGTAACCATAAAGCTTGGCCACCCCATAGGGAGAACGGGGATAAAAAGGGGTCTTCTCATTCTGAGGAGTTTCCTGGACCTTGCCGAATAGCTCCGAGGTGGAGGCCTGGTAAAATCTCGTCTTATCCTTGAGGCCCAGGATCCGAATAGCTTCAAGCAGCCTCAGTGTGCCGAGGCCGTCTGCATTTGCTGTATATTCCGGGCTTTCAAATGATACTGCAACATGGCTCTGAGCTGCCAGATTATAGAGTTCATCAGGCTGGACCTCCTGGAGTATGCGAATGAGATTTGTTGAATCAGTCAAATCCCCGTAGTGCAGTATAAAGCGCCTGTCTGGATCATGCGGGTCTTGATAGAGATGATCCACCCTGTCGGTATTAAAGAGCGAAGCACGTCTCTTTATGCCGTGGACAACATAGCCCTTTTTAAGGAGAAATTCCGCTAGATATGCGCCGTCCTGGCCAGTGATACCTGTGATTAATGCTGTTTTTTTGTTGTTAATGGTCATATTTTGTTCCTTCAGCCATTGGCTAAAATTTACTCGTAAAGTGTAATATATTTTTTCGCCACCACGCTGCTGTGGAATTCTCTCAACATACCTTTACCCTGGCTGAACGCCTGAGCTGCTCATAATCCTTATTGTTCAGTATCCACTTAATACCTTCTGACAGATCATCAGTATCATAAGGTATTGCAGGATAGCTGTTTTCTTTGTGCCCGATCATATATGGCCTTGGACAGATTTTCCCATGTGTAGAACAGGAAAAGACCATCCTGTTAGATATACGACATAAAAAATAAAAGCGAGACGAAAACACAACGATGGCACATGGGACAGGGGGATTGCACGCTGTGTCTCAGGCTCTTCTGAGTTTTATTTGGAATTTAGTGCCTCCATCACTATCTCCTGGTAACCCCGGCCAAAACTGCGCGTTCTCTCCGGCAACAACTGACGCGCCCTCTGTTCAAGCTCCAGGTTTGGTCCGCCTTCTTTTTCCAGCCAGTATTTTTCCAGCAGGGCAGCAAGTTCCTTTGGGTCATGCGGATTAAAATAGGCGCTTTCAGGGGGATCCTGCTCCCGGTGGACGGGGATATCGGAAAGTATCATTTCCTTGCCCATACTTTTTGCTTCTTCAACCGTGGAACTCCACCCCTCAAAAAGGGAAGGGTTGATCACTGCCACTGCATGGCGCATCAGGACAAACACATCCCCATAGTCGATCATCCCCAGCAACCTGATATTGTTGCCAAGATCATTTACACGAATATATTCTCGCAATTTCCCTACATGCTCCTTGTTGCGGTAATCATCCATATAGCCGCTGCAAAGGACCTGTACATCAACCCCGCTCCTGCGTAAGATATTTACCGCCTCAAACACCAGCCGGTGATTCTTGTGCTGCCAAAACTGATTTGGCAGATAAAAAAATTTACCTTTGAACAAATACCTGCGCTCCAGCGCAGCCAAAGAGACATGTTCAGAATCACATTTTGAGATACCTGGCTGAGAGACAAAGTTCAAGACTCTCACCTTGGCCTCATTGCCCGGGAAAAACTCACAAAGATCAACTTCTGCGTCCTTGCTGCTCAGTACGATACGGTCACTGTCCCTTATCAGTCTTCTGAAATCACGACTGCGATTAGCCCTTTCCTTTTCCGAAAACATATCGGGCAAACGCAAATGCTGAAAATCAGGTATCCAATTTATCAGTTTATAGGGCAGCCTCCGTCCCCATATGTTTGAATGGGATACCACATCAATGCCATTCCTGCACATCAGCCTGTTAAGCAGCCAATTGGAACCAGTCAGCAGAAAAAATACCTTCCAGACAAACCAGGCAAGGCTTTTTCTTCTCTCAACCAAAGGGGTGCGTACGATTCGGGCATAGGGCTTTAATGGCTCCACCAGACGCTCTTCTACCCCGGTGCCAACAAACACATATGGCTCTATCCGCCTGTCTTCCAACTCGGAAACGGCATATAACAGGTTTCTCAAATAGTGAAGTCCGCCTGCCCATTGCGAAGAACCAAGGTTTAAAAAGGCGACCTTAATCTTTTTCCTCTCTTCTGAACCACTCAAAATATTCCTTCAAGCCATGGTCGATACTTATTTGCGGCTGCCAGCCAACAGCGCGTGCACGGGAGATATCCGCCCAGTAATGCCTGGGATCACCCGGCCGCGATTTCCCGTTGAAGCCGATACGGGGAGCCCGGTCAAACAGGGAGGCCAGTCTGGTAAGTATATCCCTGATTGCAAGTGCTCTACCTGTGCCGCCATTGACTACCTCAAATCTTTTCTGAGATTCTGCCATGCGCAATATCAAGGCGGCTGCGTCCCGCACATGAATCCAATCCCTGGTTTCATCCCCGGTACCGAAAAATTCTATCTCTTCCCTGGTCTTAGAGAGACGATTACAGGCATCCCAAAGCAGCTGCTTCTTCAACCCCGGACCATAAATGGAAAAAAAACGGATGATTGCGACTGAAAGATCAAAATTCACCCAGTACGAGGTACATAACTGCTCAACTATCCTCTTATGAAATCCATAGGGAGATACCGGGCACAGTTCATCATCCTCCTTAATAGGACTATTCGTCTTTTTCCCGTATACAGCGGCGCTTGAGGGATATATAAATTTTGTCTCGGGATGATAAAGGCGAAGATACTCAAGGAGATTGATTGCCGAGGTCACGGTTCGATTAAAATCTCTGAGGGGGTACTGTACGGAATATCCCACAGAGGCGCCACCAGCACAATGAACCGAACAATCTAAATCCTCCTGGATCTTTGTCAGCGCATACAGATCAACATCCGCCTCAAACCACAAATCGATGCCGAAGTCAGAGGGCTGTTCAAATCCCCAATGGCCATGTCCAATTCCAATAACCCTCCAACCGCTCTTCTTAAATGCCCTGGATACATAGCGGCCGAGAAATCCATATGCCCCGGTGACCAGGACCGTTCTCATGATTTTTTCACCGCCATAAAGGAAAACAGACGTCCGGGAGTATTATCAACAATATTCAGCAAGGGAAGTACCACCTTTCTCAAAAACCATTCAGGAGGCGAAAAACCGAGTTTGCTGCCAATTTTTTCCCTGATTCCATTCCTGTCTGATGGAAACAGATTGATATCCGAATCATAAGGGGCCAGTACTGTCCTTATGCACAACCCCCCTTTTTTAAGCGCGTCAAGGTATTCCTTGAGCAGAAAGGCGTTTTCCCCCCCATAAAGGGCATGAAGTGGATGAGAGTCAAGGAATGCCTGCAGATCCGTCTTGCGGGATATGACATGCTCGCGAGTGGCAAGGAAGATGCCACCAGCCCTCAGAACCCGCCCTGCCTCTCGGCAGAATTCAGACAAATCAGCGGCATGATGGAGGACTGCGCGTCCATAAACCAGATCAAAACTGCCTTCTGCAAATGGCAATGACTCTCCCCACTTCTCCACCACAGTAATATCAAGGCCGCATTCAGCAAGGCGCCTTATGGCGCCAGCGCCCACAAGAAGGCCCGGATCAGGCTCAAGGGCCGTCACCTTCCAGCCATCACGGGCCAGGGCATAGGAGGAGATCCCCCTGCCTGCCCCCATATCCAGCGCCTTCCCCGGTTCCACACCTTTCAATATATCCTGGACGGCCCTCCACTCGGTCGAGGCGTAAAACCTTGCCGCGCTCTCCTCCAGCGGGTCGTCGTAATAACAATTCCAGACAAGCTCTTCGTGCTCGGGCCGCGCCCGCAACCATCGCACCGCCTCTTCCCAGGAGACGAATCTATCTTTCATCTTCTGGTATCTCTCTTATTATCCTGGCAGGATTTCCAGCAACAATGGTCCAGGGACGAACGTCCTTGGTTACAACAGAGCCTGCTCCTACTATGGCTCCTTCACCAATGGTTACCCCCTTGAGGATTATGGAATTAAATCCAATCCAGGATTTATCCTTTATATGCACCGGACTCCTGACGACATTTGTCCAATCCTTCCGGCCAACATACCAATCGGCTACATCATTTTTTCGCTCAGTGAACCGGACAGAATGAGAATCATGATCAACTATTGTGCATCCCCATGATATCAGAACATTATTGCCAATAGATATTTCGCGGGAGCAAACTAGATGTGAATTTCCTATGTATGTATTATAACCTACAGATATTTCACCAAATTCACGCTCAAAATCTATTATGGCTTCAACTATCGCCCCCTTTGATATTTTTAGAACAGACTCTTTATTTATATTTATTTTCGTAAAATCTACTTTTGATAACTTATCTATATGAACACCACTAAACCTGCTTAATCTGCGTTCAGCTATTTTTAACCTGACTCTCTTTAGATACCCGCACATCCATCTTATCATGGTATGCACCTGAACCTGTTCAGCATAAATTTAACTTTGGTTTTAAAAGAAAATTCAGAATATAAATATTTCTTAATCTTGCCATAGGCCTCATTGTCAAGAGAAACACAAGGAAAGTTCTCCACCTCACCAACATAATCTATCCATAGCCGAGTTTGCGCTTTGGAAGAAGATGCGCGACAATGGGTTCCACTATCATCAAAACCGATATTTTTAACAAAGGATTTCACAGGAAAAAGAACCAAGCCGTGCCGAAGAAAAACACTTAAATACCAACGGATGGCCCAGGAATCGATCCGGCCTTTTTTTTGTGCCTTCAGCATGCCAAAGTAATCATAAGCGCCATCAAGATTAAAGCTCCACCGCAGCTTTCTGTCTTTCCGCAACCGTTCATATCCAGCCATGGAGGGATCAAAATGCACCCAGGCCCTCTTCCATGTCGCCCAACCCCACGAAGTGGTAAACGGCAAGAAGACCGCGTCTGTCTCCGCTTTGATATCCACGTCAAACATGTGACCGGATATCTGCATAACCCTTTTATCCCCTTCATATCTGTTAAGGGCCTGGTTCATATAACATAGGTAACCTGGAGTAATAATCAGATCATCCTCAAGCACTATTACCCGGCCATATTCATCCACCACCTCGGAGACCCCTGAAATTATCGAATCCGCAAGCCCGAAGTTGGTATCACGTTCAACAATTCGTATTGATTTGAAGCCTTCAATGTTATGTAAATAGCGGCGAACCTCCTGAACCTGTTTGCCGGATGCATCATCTTTCGGTCCGTCCGAAAATAGTATCAGATCGCTGTACCTGGCCTCGGGATTTTTCAGCAGGGCTTCCACTGTCTGTCGGGTGTGACTTGGACGGTTGTAAGTAAAGAGGGCAATGGGAGCATATTTCATATGGACACTCCCTTGGTTAACACTGATTTTTCCCATAAATAGGGATTGATCAGCTTCCAGGCCATTTCACCTTGGGAAAATGTGGCTTGTGGATTGAAAATTACATGTTTTACGACTTGGGCAGCGCGTTGCGCATCCACCAATTCACATTGCAGGAAATCCCGGCTGCTTATCAAATCCAGCATATATTCCTTTAGCGGCCCTTTCATCCAGTCAACCACCGGAGAGTTGAAGCCCACCTTGGTCTTCCGGTAGGCCACCTCATGGGGCATGAACGGCGCCACGCCATCGCGAATGATGCACTTGGAATTTCCCTGCCTGATCTTGGATGACCACGGCAGTGCAAAGGCGAATGCGACCAGCCGGTAGTCCATGAACGGCATACGTATCTCCACACCGTTGGCCATGCTGTAGCGATCGTAGTTTCGAAGCAATGTGGGCAGTATGGTTTCGTGGAATGAAGCATAAAGGCGGCGATTGAGATGATCCAATCCTAGCCAGCACGGGTGGCCGCTGTCCATCCTTGACTTCGCCACCGAGGGCCTTTGCACGAGATGGCGTGCCACGTGGCTCAAATAATATTCAAACCAGAACAGGATCTTCGGAGGCAACTTCCTTGCCTGCGAACCCAGCGCGGTGGAACTGTAATAGGCATCCAGTACATTCCTGACAGCGTTTAAGTTCAGGCCCGCATCCTTCAGGGCTTCCAGATAATCGAAATTGTATCCGCCAAACAGTTCGTCCGCACCGTGCCCGTCCAATGTCACCGAGATCCCGTGCTGCTTGATAGCCCCATAGGTCAGCATAAAGGGAATTGGTGACGTGATGTAAAGATCCTCGAACAGGTAGTAATACTCCTCCAGCTTACCAACGGCCTCAGTTGGGTCAATCTCCACCACTGTGGCATCGATGCCGATATGCTTGGTAACCTTCAGCGCATAATCCGTCTCATCAAGCGGTGTGCCAGGGAAGGATGCAATGAAGGCATGCTGCCAATCCTTCCCCATGCGTTTGTCACCACCGGTGCGGGCGATGTGGGCCATTGTACTTATGGTAGCGCTGGAGTCCAGGCCTCCGCTGAGAGCTGTGCCAAGAGGGACATCGCTACGCATCCTCAAACGACAGGCATGGGTGAATAGTTCGCGAAATTGTTCCACCTGCTCTCGGTAATGCTGAGAAACCTCTGGCAGATGATCGAGCGTGCACCACCAGCGCCTGGTCTCAAGATTGCCATTTTCATAATAGCCATAATGGGCCATGGGGAATCTCTTGATGCCTTCGATGACGCATTCATCAGTGGCCTCGTATGCAAATATGCGCCTATGATCCCTCACGAGAGAGACATTGGGCCGAACCCGATCAAGTAACGGAAACAGCGCCTTCATCTCAGATGCAAAGGCAAAACGCTTGCCGGGAAGAAAGCAGTAAAACAGTGGTTTGATACCAAATCGGTCACGAGCCAGGAACAGGCTCCTGCCGACTTTGTCCCAGATGGCAAAGGCCCACATACCGTTGAACCTGTCCAGGCACCCTTCCCGCCATTCCATGAACGCGGCCAAGAGCACCTCGGCATCGCATTCACTCTGAAAACCATGCCCAAGACGTTCCAGTTCTGTCCTCAGTTCGACAAAATTATAGATTTCTCCATTAAAAATGAGGACATATCGGCCGTCTCCGCTCACCATGGGCTGCCGCCCATGCTCACTCAGGTCCAGAATGGCCAGGCGCCGATGCCCGAAAGATGCCTCGGGCGAACACCACTCCCCATAGCCGTCAGGGCCACGATGTGACATGCGATTGGTACATCTTTTGACCATGGAAGGATCAAGATGACCTATATGACCGAATATCCCGCACATGCTCAGATCCTTAACAGGAAAAAGAAGGAATCAGAAACGGTCATGAAATCGATCCCGATTCCGACGGACATGTACTCATATAGCACTGAACGAAAGGTACGGGTGGCCACGACCTGCCGAGTAATCATCTTCCTGCCGTTTTCCTGGTACTCCCGCGCCAATGTACCTGCAATTGGTCTAACCATGAGAGACTCTTATGGTGGTGTTAAGTGAGAAAGCATCCTGGATGTCATAGGAAACAGCGGCCAGATGGTACACCGGGGCGCCATGGAGATCCATGAATTCCTGATGGGAGGAAAGGGTTTTGGCCCACGGAACTTCCACGGTCAGGCGTATGGTTCCACTGCGGACTGTTGCGGTATTTCCATCTATTTCGAAAGGAAGAGGCGACTGCAGGTGAAAGGCGAGCTGGCCCGGAGCCCGCAATTTCCCCTCGTCATTCACCATGATCTCAGAGGGAACATCAGAATATATAGTGCGAAAGCATGCTGACATGTACCTCTGCCAGACA
>JALVJO010000130.1:0-5524 GCA_027028245.1 Deltaproteobacteria bacterium | reverse complement strand
AGGCGACTGCAGGTGAAAGGCGAGCTGGCCCGGAGCCCGCAATTTCCCCTCGTCATTCACCATGATCTCAGAGGGAACATCAGAATATATAGTGCGAAAGCATGCTGACATGTACCTCTGCCAGACAGCGCTGATATCCATTTTCACGCGTAAGGAGTCACCCCTCATTCTGCCCTGCGGGACTACCGGCACAGTCGGGATCTGCTGATCGGCAAAAACCCCCTGGCGAATGACCGGGGTAACGACGTTGTGCATACATGAACGTTTGAGGTGATTGGCCTCGACATGGTCGTAGTTCACCATCCCCCTTTCACAGATCAGAGCCACGCCGTCTGCCTCCAAGACCAAAGAACTCTTGTCGAAATGCGAGTGGCTGGGATTGGCCCTGGAACCGATCACGTGAAGCCGGTAGGTATGCCCATCTTTTTTTCGGCAGCAGGCAAATTGGCCGCTATGTTTCAAAAGGGCGAATTTCGGCGCTACGCTCACTGGTTCTGCCACTGATTCCGGGCCATAAACCATCCCCAGAATTCCGCCGCTGTTGGTGAGGGTGCCGGTCACCGAGAACAGGCTGCCGGAGTCGATGCACGCACCTAGAATTTTTGCGCACACCCCGCGTGGGAACATCTTGGCCAGCACAGCTATGCCGTCTCCGCAGAAACGGTCGATCCGGCAGTCTCCTTCCGGTACTGCCGTGCCCGGCGCGGTGGCTGACATAGCTTCGATATATGATTCGCAACGGCCGAAAAAACGCTTCACATACCGGAAAGGGTGTTCTCCCCGGCTACGGGCGTAGGCGATACAGGCTGGGATTGCCGCCTGCATTGTCTGGCACAGATAACCGACCCCCTCATGTCCGCCACCGTCTCTGGCAATATAGTTATCAAGTGTCTCGGTCATATCCCTGAAAGCCTGCCGGACGTATTTGCCGCCCCTTGGCCAAATCTTTTCGAGATAAAGGCCGCCAAGGATGCGGGCCCGGCAGAATACAGCCCCCTGATTGATATGATAAAGGTAGGAAAACTTCATCATATCCCGCTCGATCACCGCCAGCCCCTTGTCCCAGATGCTTTGCGCAATCAGGGACTTTGCCCGGTCGGTCAGTGCAAAGGCGAACCAGTCGGCCAGGACCGAGACACTGTAAGTGGTCATTTCCTCGAGAAAACAGCGTTGGTCCCAGGTACTGCCAGGCAGGCGGCTTTCCGCTGACTGGGTCCAGTTCTTTGTGTGCACCATGCACATAAGATAACGCAGGGCGTGACGCATCATCAGGGGGTCGCGGTTTATCAGACCCACGAATCCGAGCACCAGCGCCTCGAAATAGAACGGCATCCTGCCCCGTTCATACTCACGGATGTAGCGCTCGTCGTCAAAGGGAAGATATTCGCCCGCGTCCTTCTCCGGCACCCTTTGCATATATTCTTTCGCTCGTTCCTCAAGAAAGGTGAAATGACGGTTCCAGAAGGGTAACTGTTTTTTTCTCGCTACCTCCTGGAACACGTTTTCATCGAATAGCAGGCCCAACTCAAAGGACGGCCTGCCCCAATGGTCTGCCGGTTTTATCAGTCCCTGCCAATCCGGATCATATTCGACCCGGCCTGAGCGCACTGTTTCAAACCGGGAGGAGTCCCGCAGTCCGAACCATGAGAGGGATATGGTATGTCCTCCTTCATTTTCAGAGGAGATCCGCAGCCGTACCTCGTCAAGCCTTTTTCCCATGACAGGCAGCAGAAGCTCCATGCGTTTTCCCGTGCCAGGAAACGGCCCCTGCCAGTCGAGCCATTCTCCGTCACAACTGACCCGTAAAGACACCGATACCTCCTGGGGTACGGTTAGGCAGG
This sequence comes from Deltaproteobacteria bacterium, assembly GCA_027028245.1. Lineage (GTDB taxonomy): Bacteria > Desulfobacterota > Dissulfuribacteria > Dissulfuribacterales > QOAL01 > QOAL01. The sequence continues at coordinate 3,683 of JALVJO010000130.1, read as the reverse complement.
CGATCATCTGGTCGTAATGAGGAAGACGGAGGGCTGTCTTCAGATACAACTCAGCCACATCAGGCCCGGAAGCGGCATCCCATTCGATAAGAAGCCAACTCCAGCACTGAGTTAACCGGCATCCCTGGCCATCAATGGCGATCAACTCACAGGGAAGCCCGCTTGCGATTTCGGGATCGTGAAATGGGGCAAACACAACCTCAGACCAGGCGCAGTCGAGAGGGAAAAACGATAGCTTCTCGATTTTGGCTGGCTCGAAACGCGGCAAGGACGGTGTCAGACGTTGGTAAACCATCTTCTGCAAACTCAACGGCAGACGATGGAAAATAGCAAGGGCCCAAGATGGTTTGGCGTGGAGTATTTTTTTCAGGGAAGCTGAAGGCCTCATGTCATTTTTCTTCAAGCGTTTATACTGCCGTGTCTGCATAAAGCGCCTTGCCGTACAAAAGCGCCCTTAGCGGCAGGAGATATGATTTTACCGTCATGATCACAGTCATCCGGATCACGTCATCAAAAAGGGCAACGGTACAGACCGGAATTACATAAGAGGCAATGGTGGCCCAAGCCGCGCCAATAATCCCAAAACGGGGGATGAGCAGCAGATTCAGACCAACATTGACGGCAACTCCAAGGGAGCGGAAAATTAAAGCCACCATCTGCCGTTTTTCCAGCACAACTAGATGAGCCCTGACATTACCAGGAAAGACCACCATCCCGGCCCATATATGGATGGCCAGAACTGTTCCGGCAGAGGCAAACCTCTCCCCGAACACCACGGAAACGATATCTCCGGCCCAAATGGATACGGGGACTGCCACAAGAAGGGCAAGCATAGACAGAAAATCATGGAGTTGCTGCAGTCTGAGATGATATCTCCTGTTTTCCTTTTGTCTTACCGCCACCACTGCCGGGAAAAGAGATTTCATCACCACTGACGGAATAAAGTACCAGGCCTCGCTGAGCCTGACAGCAACGGCATAGAGACCGACTGCTTCGGCGGTCATCATGTTCTTGATCATCACCTGATCGATCTTCATGTATACAGCCACTACCAGCCCGGACAAGGCCAAAGGGAAAGATTCCTTAAGCAGCTTTTTGGCCAGAAAGGAGTTGAATCTCCATTCAGATAAGGGAACTGTGCCAAACCGGCGGAACAGTAATGAGAGAGTCAGGGCCATGACCACGTTTTCCAAAACGATCACAAAGGCAAACCAGACGAGCTCTGCCTTGATCTGGATCAGAAACACTTTTGCCCCCGCAGACACAAACATCTGCGCAAGCTGGGCGACAACCGCATACTTGGCAAGCACCTGTGATTGAAAATACAACTCGATAACCCTGAATGCCTGAAAGATGAAACTGATGGCCACAAGTGCCACGAGCCCTCGGGTATAATAATCATCACCGAGCAGCCATATCCCGGTCATGGCCAGGAAAATGACTACAAAGGCCCCAATTGTTCGTAAAAGGAAAACAGTGCCGAACAGGCAGCTTTTAGGGGTGTTGGCGTCAATAAATTCGCGAACAGTAATCTCAGTCAGGCCCATCTCGGCAATAGCGGCAAAGAGCCCCACGAAACTTATCGCGTAATTGAGGAGGCCAAAACGCTGGGGGCCAAGGTAGCGGGCAACATATATCCCGACACAAAGGCCAACTAACAGAGAGAATATCCTTTCGGACATCAGCCATGAGGTGTTGGCGAAATAGCGCTTGAACCCCTGGGAGAAGCGTATCATCTGTCTGCCTTCCATAAAATGATATGGGGCCTGTTATTTAGACTGCCTTCAAGCTCTTTGTATTCTTTTTCCGTCAGTACCAGGGTCCGAATTTTTCTGTTAATATATCGTTCGGTTTTTTGGACCAAATCCTGAAGATTCTTCCTGTCTATATCGCCAATCAATACCAGATCAATTATTCCTGTGTCCTTGCCTGCTGCATAATCGTCAATCAATAGTGTCAGCTTTAAATTGCCTAGCCTGTTCAGAATGCTTTCCAAAATCCTGTCCATTCCCAGGGCCTTTTTGACCATTGAATGAAGCTCGGGAAAGAGGGGATGATTGGTGTTTGCCCTGTAGAGAATTTGCCGCCCATTTGGTTTTTGCGAGAGCAGTCCCACCGAGGAGAGATTTTTGAGTTCTTCCTTTATTACGCTTGGAGATGTAGAAAATTCCTTTGAAAGCTCCCTGAGATAGGCCTGCTGATCAGGGTTCAGAAAAAGGCGCATTAAAATATTAATGCGTGTTTTTGATGTGATTATTCCGTTGAATACATTGGTCATGCTGTGATATCTTTTGTTCTATTTTTTAGAACTAAATAGAACATAAAATTAGTATCTGTCAACGAGTAAATGCCCATTTGAAAAAATATTCTGCCATTAGGCCGAGCTGGAACATATTGCCCCTAATCAAGTACAACCGACCTGTCGGCCTCAAATTGCTCTAAAAACCCCCGGGGATCAGCTGTTGCAAATTCCCGTTGCAACGGATCATCAAAGGTTACGTACGTACCGGTTCTTGCCCCTTCTTCAAAAGGAATGTGGTCTTGCCGGACTGACGTGGACCAGTCACCAGAACGGCTGGAAAATATGAAACAGCCTCTTTGAAAGCAGTAAAAACAGTGCGCCGAAGATACATTTGACAAAATGAAACTTACAGTTTCATTTCGTCAACCACTAAAGAATTTTTTAGTCAGCTCTTATCCTGCTCGGTCTTGCCTGTCTTTCTGGCCTGTTCCAGGGCTATTTCCTTGACTGAAGAAAATGCCTTGAAGCCGGATGCTCCCTCTATTGCCTTTTCCGCTATCTTTGCCACCTGATCCATGGAGCGGGCAGCTTCAGCTTCCAGATCTTCAATGGTCTTCTTGAGGCTGGCAATGGTGTCCTCCAGGAACTTGATCTTCTGCTGGTAGATTCTGCCTTCCCATTCACTTTCCTTCCTGGCAAGGAGCAAGGCTTGTTCCATGTCCTGTTTGAAGGCCTTTTCAGCTTCCCTTTTTGCCTTTGCAATCTCTTTTTCCAGGATTTCAGGAAAGCCTTCCACCTTTTCCCTGAGTTCTGCCAGTTCGTTTTCTCTGCCCCGGACTGCAGCTTCCCTTTCCTCAATCTCTTTCAGGACTTTGGTCCTTTTTTCTGCCAGTTCGCTTTCAAGGGCCTGGACCTTCTGATTGTAGGCGTCTTCCTCAATTTTTCTCTTTTTGTCCCTCTCATAAATATATTCTTCTTCTTCGCGTTCCCTTTGCTTGAGCCTTTTCTTCTTGAACTCTTCAAATTCTTCCTGGAATGCTGCCTTCTGTTTTTCCCATCGGGCCGTCTCGTTTTCTATTTCTTCCTTGAGGGCTGCCTTTCTGGCCTCGAAATCTGAAATCATCTGCTGGCTTTTGGCAGATAACTCCTCCTGAAGCTCCTTGGTCCGCCGGGCGATTTCCTGTTCAATTTGATGTTTTTCCTCCTGGTAGGCGGCCATCAGCTTCTGAAAACTCTCAGTGGCGGCTTCAATATCATAGAGTTCTTTAAGTCTTTCTTCCTGTACAGAAATGGCGCGATTCAGCTCCTCAAGGCGTTCTGCCTGGTTGGAAAGTTTTTGAGTGAGGTCATTCAGGGTTTTTGCAAGGAGGGTTCTCAAGGACGTGACATTTTCTATTACCCCTTCAACAGTGGCCTTTTTGGCGCGGGAGACAGCCTGCTT
>JALVJO010000129.1 GCA_027028245.1 Deltaproteobacteria bacterium | reverse complement strand
CGAATACCACCTTGTTTCTGGTCTTTGAAAGGGGGCATAGACTGCACTTTTCAACAACTGCCTTTAGAGTTTCAAGGTCTTTCACAGTATCGAGGTCAAGGGCAGCCTCCTGTCCATGGGATTTTTCCAGGGTTTTCTGCATTTTAAGTCTTTCCGCCAGCTCAAGTGTTTGCCTGGGTATGAAATCGGCACCGCTGTCCCTCTGGGATTTCAGCCATAGGAGGAGGTCTTCAAGGATTTTCGAGACGTTTTTCTGCATCTTTTTTTCTTTTGAAGCAGCAAATTATCAACAACACGGCCAAGGCCCCGATGAACGTGCCCATGGTGTCTGCAGCCCAGTCCCTGGGATCCTGGCATCTTCCAGGGACAAAGCCCTGGTGCAGTTCATCGGTAATCCCGTAGATTGAACCTATAACGGTGGAAACCATAGTGCATCTTGAAAGAGGCCTACTGCAGGGGCTGATTTTGTCAGCTCTTCTATGAAAACACCACCAGGCCAGAAGCCCTCCCAGAACGGCATATTCTCCGGCATGGAGGAGATAATCAGGCGTTGATATCCCCTCCAGATCCTGGCCGGGAATAGAGGAGGCCGCAAATATTACCGCCATCCATGTAATTACCAGGGCGAGTCGTTTATCCATAATAGCTCAAGGTCCTGTTTATGAAATACAGCCCAGTTTGATCTCATGCGCTGCCAGGGGCATGAGAAAAAGATTTGCCGGCAATGATCCAGATGATGGCAGAAAAATAGCAAGCTTGACGCCAACTTGAGAGTAAACTAAGAATTGGCATCTGTCAGTATTCATTTTTTCACGGCATCCACGGGAGGATTACAGGTCTTGAGTGAGGAAAGCCAGATCATAAAACAGAGGAAGCAGAAGGCCCTGGAGCTTGAAAAGCAGGGCATAGAACTTTTCCCCAACGATATCAGAAAGCCGGAAAGGACCGGGGCAATCAGAAAGGTATACGGAGATTACGACGCCGGTGCCCTGGAAGAGGTTGAGGATACGTTTTGCATTGCCGGAAGGATTATGGCGCTCAGGCGCTTTGGCAAGGCTGCATTTGCAAGCATCAAGGACAGCTCCGGCTCCCTGCAGATCCACGTTTCCAGGGACAGGATCGGAAAGGATGCATACAAGATATTCAAGAAATTCGATATCGGCGACATTATCCAGGTAGAGGGCAGGCTTTTCAGGACCAGGACCAATGAGCTCACCATCGAAGCAGACTGGGTCAGGCTGGTGACAAAATCCATGAGGCCCCTGCCGGAAAAATATCACGGCATAAAGGACAAGGAACTCAGGTACCGCAGGCGGTACGAGGACCTGGTAATGAATGAGGAGGTCCTTGAGACCTTCCGCACAAGGGCCCGCATAGTCCAGATGCTTCGTTCCTATTTTACCTCCAACGGCTTTTTAGAGGTTGAAACACCCATGATGCAGTCAATAGTGGGAGGAGCCACGGCAAGGCCCTTTGTGACCCATCATAACGCCCTGGGAATAGACCTCTTCCTGCGGATTGCCCCTGAACTCTATCTCAAAAGGCTCCTTGTAGGCGGGTGCGAGCGGGTATTTGAGCTCAATCGAAATTTCAGGAACGAGGGTATCTCTATCCAGCACAATCCCGAGTTTACCATGCTGGAATTCTATGAGGCATACGCCACCTATGAAGACCTGATGGTCCGTACAGAGGAACTATTCGCCCAGATAGCCATGGATGTCAAGGGCAGCACAAGATTTACTTACCAGGGCATGGAGGTGGATCTCACACCGCCCTGGCACAAGATGACCTTGAAGGAGTCTCTGGTAGAGGTGGGCAAGGTACCTGAAGAGGAGCTTTCCCACAGGAAGGCCCTTCAAAAGAGATTGGCGGATCTGGGAGTTGAAATGGATGAAAGGGAAGCAGCGGGCAAATATCTTACAAAGCTTTTTGACCTGCTGGTTGAGCCGAATTTGATACAGCCCACCTTTATAACCGAATATCCCACTGACATTTCGCCCCTTGCCAGGAGAAATGCCCAAAATCCTGTTGTAACCGACCGTTTTGAACTCTTTATTACAGGCCGCGAGATTGCCAATGCCTTTTCCGAGCTGAATGATCCCAGGGATCAGAAAAAAAGATTTGAGGAACAGGTGGCAAACCGGGGAGATGATGAAGAAATCCCTCCCGAAGTGGACTATGACTATGTCCGGGCCCTGGAGATCGGCATGCCACCTGCTGCAGGCGAGGGAATAGGAGTTGACAGGCTGGTCATGCTGCTTACTGATTCGCCTTCAATCAGGGACGTGATCCTCTTTCCGCAGCTGAGACCTCTTACTGCCCATGGTTCTTCAACTGCAAGGGATCCTTCCCGGACAAAGGGCGGGAAAACTGAAAAGTGAAATATGAATTTTTCATGGCCCTCAGATATCTCAGGGCCAGGAAAAGCCACAGGTTCATATCCCTCATCTCCGTCATTTCAACAGGAGGGGTGGCTGTGGGGGTCATGGCCCTGATCGTGGTGATTGCAGTCATGGCAGGTTTTGAGAACCATCTTCGGACCAAGATCCTGGGTGTCAATGCACACCTGCTGGTAAGAAGCTACGAAGGCGCATTCGGCCACGCAGAAAGACTGGAAAGGCTGATAAAAAAGGTCTCAGTGGAGGCAGAAAGTGGGATAGGCGGCATATTGGACAGGCTGCACGGCGGCTCCGGACGGCCTCATGTCACGGCAGTCACTCCCATTGTATATATCCAGGCCCTTCTGAGTTCCGGAAGGGCTGTAAGCGGCGTGGCCATACGTGGGGTGGATCCCCGCTCTGTCAAGGAGGTCATCACCTCCGGCAGGATTATTGACGGAATGGGTGTTGAGGCCTTTTCCAGGTGGGACGGAAAGGGGCCTCCCCCTGTTATTATAGGAAAGGAGCTTGCACTAAGTCTCAGGGTGCAGGCTGGAGATTTCATCAAGATAGTGCTGCCAAGCGGAACCATTACACCAGTTGGAATGATGCCCAAAATAAGAACAGTAAGGGTTTCAGGGGTACAGACGCTTGGCATGTATGAGTACGACATGTCCCTGGCCTTTATGCCCATTACCGCTGCCCAGCGGCTCCTGGGGCTTGGGAACAAGGTTCACGGTTTTGAGATAAAGGTTTCAGATATCTATGCTGCCTCATCCATAGGCAAGGCCATCCAGAAGAGGCTTGGATTTCCTTTCTGGGTCATGGACTGGCAACAGATGAGCAGGAATCTATTTTCGGCATTGAAACTTGAAAAATTTGCCATGTTTGTGGTGCTTACCCTTATTGTTCTTGTTGCAGCCTTTAATATAATAAGCACCCTGACCATGATGGTAATGGAAAAAAAGGGCGATATTGCCATATTAAAGGCCATTGGTGCTGCTGACGGAAAGATATTAAGAATCTTTATGTTAAATGGTCTGATGATAGGCCTTATCGGGACGTTTCTTGGGGTAGGCGGGGGCCTGGGCCTTTGCTGGCTGCTGAAGCATTACAAGTTTATCAAGATCCCCAAGGAGGTATATTATACCGACAGCATACCCATCCTGCTTTATCCTTCAGACGTGGTCCTGATTACAGTTTCAGCCATACTGATTTGTTTTCTTGCCACCATCTATCCAGCACGCCAGGCCTCCAGGATCAATCCTTCCGAGGTCCTCAGAAACGCTTGAACCAGTCCTTGAATCAGTTGAAAGACGCAAAAAGGGTTAGCCTTGGAAGACAGCTTAGCCTTTCCAGAACAGTGACGCACCTCAAACTTCGGTGCAACTGGCAGGAATACTCCCTGGAAGAACAAAGGCTCATTCTCCAGGCAGAAAAGATCTACTTCCCAACCATCTTTTATGCAAATGTGCTTTCTGCCATGGGCAAGGATATCTTTCCAAGCACTGCCTCATATAATTTCCTGGGTAACAAGATAAGACAGACCTGCCTCTTTGACATGCTTGGCATACCGCATCCCAGGACCAGGTTCTTTTTTGGAAAGAAGAGGGCTGAAAAGATCCTTTCAGAGTTTGACTTTCCCTTTATTGCAAAGATTCCCCAGGAGTCCTCCCTGGGAAGAGGGGTCTTTTTCATTGATTCCCCATCTGCCCTCAGGACCTACCTTGAAACCGTACAGACCGCATATATCCAGGAATACGTTCCCATTGACCGTGATATCCGAATAGTGGTGGTGGGAGACCAGGTGGTTTTATCCTACTGGAGGATTGCCAGAGCTGGTGATTTCAGGACCAACGTGGCCCGGGGAAGCAGGATCAGCCTGGAAGATGTCCCCTCTGAGGCCGTAGACCTGGTAATAGAACTGTCTCATCGCTCCGGGATTGACCATGCTGGATTTGATGTCTGTATAGGTGAAACCGGGCCCCTTGTCTTTGAGGCAAATATTCATTTCGGCACTGAGGGCTTTAAAGAGGCCGGCCTTTCCTATAAAAAGGTCATTGCCGACATGGCAGATGCCTTCAAGATCTAAATTGCGTTTGCTGCATAGCTCAATCTCTCAATCTCATGTTTTTCAAAGGCGATTTTCACCAGGCCGTACAGGAGACTTAAAATAATTTTTTATCAAAAGGTTTAAGATTCTGCACCTGGAGCAAGTGAATACCACTGCTCTGAAGGGGCAGAGATGCCGAAAATTATTCGGCTTGAACCCGATTAATGACTGTGTTAAATAGAGTGTCCCATGGCTCGGGGCGTGGCGCAGTCTGGTAGCGCATCTGCTTTGGGAGCAGAGGGCCGGGGGTTCAAATCCCTCCGCCCCGACCAACCTTTTTGAACTTTTTCGTCTTCTGGTTTGCTAGTTCAAGATTTCACAAAATCGGTGAATTCTGTCCAATTCCTTTCAAAATCTCTTTTTTCTGCAAATTTTGTTTCCACTAACGAAATGTTAAAAATAAGATGTTTTTGGAAGATTTTGAGAGATTTCGAAGGACTGAAACCATTGTTGAAAAATGGCGCATTAAATATAACTTCTTGAAATCAATGGAAAATATCTTTCGGAAAAAATCATTGATTCACAGCAAGTTATATACCTTATGCCAAAAAATCACAGAATATTCAGGAGATAGAAACCTGTTGAAAAAGAAAAACCTTTACTTCGATAATTGCCCTTAATCTTCTTTGACAATTATCTGTCAGGGCAGTAAAAATTTTGACTCAACAATCAAAAATCAGATTTTTTGGTGGTTTTCGGGTTTCAGCCCTAAATTTGAAGGTATCTTTTCCATGTTGAATTTCCCCTGATTTTTGGGTTTTTGCAGAGTTTTTCAGGTCTATCAGTAAACCATTTTTTTAAAGGCAATTTGCTTTTACAAGGGTAACAAGCGGGGTTCAAGATTATGAGGGAGATTTGGGAGGACCTTAAGAAAAGGTTGCGTTCAAGAATTTCTGAAGGCAGCTTCAGGATCTGGATTGCACCCCTGAGCTTTCACGGCCTGGAAGGTGACACCCTTATTTTAAGATGTCCCAATCAATTTTTCGCCTCTTGGGTCCAGGAACATTATCTGCCTTACATCAGGGAAGACCTCTTGAATCTTGGGCAGCAGCTCAAGATAAAGCTGAAACCAATGGAAAACGTGAAGGAGTCGGCACGCAATCAGCTGCATCTTCCTAAATTTTCACCTACTGAGCTTCCCAGGCCTCGCTTCTGTGAAAGGTTCACCTTTGAAGAATTCGTAATTGGTGAATGCAATCGCTATGCCCATGCTGCATGCTGGGAGGCGGCAAACGGCGGCTCTGTCACCGGCCGGACCATATTTCTGCATGCCAATTCGGGACTGGGCAAGAGCCACCTTACCCAGGCAGTGGGACACAAGATACTTGAAAAGCAGCCCAGGGCCAGGCTCTGCTACCTGACTGCCAATGATTTCACCCAGCAGGTAGTATCTGCAATAAAGACCAACAGTCTGGATGCTCTCAAGAAAAAATACTGCAGCCGCTGCGATGTGCTCATGATAGAGCAGGTGCATTGCCTGTCAGGCAGGGAGCGGACCCAGGCGGAACTGGCCCTTGCACTTGACCCCCTCATAGATAGAGGTAAAATTATAATTTTTACCGGCAACCAGCTGCCAAGATCTATCCCCAATATGAGTGATGTTTTGAGGTCGAGGCTTGCAGGAGGCATTATCACCTCCATAAACCCCCCGGATTTTGAGACAAGAAAAAGGATCCTGACCAGGAAGGCAAGGAGCCAGGGGGTTGAACTGAGCCCGGATACAGTGGAGTATCTTGCCACCCATCTCAAGGGAGACATCAGGAGGATAGAAAGCGCAGTCATTGGCCTTATCACCAAGTCCTCCCTGCTGAAAAGGCCGGTCAATCTAAAACTGGCAAGGGAAATCATCCACGAAATAATAGGTGAACCTGAACCCTTATCAGTTGCAAGGATCAGGGACATCATATGCAGTCATTTCAGCCTTGAGACAAGGCAGATACAGTCAAGGTCCAGGAAAAAGGAGATAGCCCTTCCCAGGCAGATTGCCATGTATTTTTCCAGGAAATATACTGACTGTTCCCTGCAGGTTATTGGCAAGGAATTCAACAGGGATCATGCCACAGTGCTTCATTCTGTGAAAAAGATAGAGAAACAGATGAAGATATCAAGCAAGTTCAAAAGTCAGATGGAATATCTGACCTCCCAAATAGAAAAACAGAAATGGCGCACCTGAATAGTCAGGATCACAAATCACGGGAAGCGGGTCCGGCAGGGAGCATTCCCAGTTTGTCCCTGGACGAGGATTGGCAAGGATCGGCGCATTTCTTTCAAGGTTCACCAAGCCGCCGTGCAAATTTCAAATTCTTCCCGGATACAGACATCACCAATCTCAGCGGCTTGACTACGGCTGAAGTAGGCTTCCTTGTGGTGAAACCTTTCAAGAAACACGCCTTCCTTGCCAGTGGCACAAATAGGGGACAAACTGGGAATGCTCCCGTCCGGCACACTAGAATCCTACATGAAAAAAAGATACAGGCGTCTCAGCCGGCTCTTTAAGGATATCCTGGGATCAGAATATTTCCTGACAGACCCGGCTGACACCGCCTGTTATTCCTTTGATGCAAGCGGCCAGGAGAATATGCCCTGGGCTGTTGCCCTTCCGGCAAATACCTCGCAGGTGAGCAGGACTGTCGAGCTTGCCAGCCGTGAAGCTGTCCCCGTAGTTCCCAGGGGTGCCGGGAGCGGTACCACAGGGGCATCTGTTCCTGTCTCCGACAGCCTTGTTATAAGCCTGACCAGGATGAAAAGGATCAAGTCAATAGATCCTGTGGAGCTTTCATGCGTGGTGGAACCCGGCGTGATCACCGGTGATCTTCAAAGGGCCGTTGAGAAACAGGGCCTTTTCTATCCGCCTGATCCTGCAAGCCTTTCCTTCTGCACAATAGGCGGAAACGTCAACACCTGTGCAGGAGGAGCCCGTGCAGTCAAATACGGGGTCACCAGGGATTATGTGCGCTCACTCCAGGTAGTCTTGGCAGACGGCAGGGTGATCAGGGCAGGATCATCTACTGCCAAGGGGGTCGTGGGCTATGACCTCAGGCATCTTTTCGTAGGTGCTGAGGGAACCCTGGGCATAGTCACTGAGATCACCCTCAGGCTTTTGCCCCTGCCTGAGGCAGTAGGTACCGTAGCCGCAGTATTCAGCTCCAGTAATGCTGCAATGGACGCTGTGACCTGCCTCTTCAAATCCGGTATACTTCCCAGGTGTGCAGAGTTCATGGATGAAATGAGCCTCAAGTGTATAAGGGATATGCTGCCCTTTGATGCAGGCTCCAGGGCCAAGGCATTTCTCCTGGTGGAGGTAGACGGTCTTGAATCTTCCATAGCTTCGCAGCTTGAGAAGGTCCGAAGGTGTATTGTTGCAAAGGGTGCGGAAAAAATCTATCAGCCTCCCGGCAGCAGGGAATTGAACATGCTTTGGAGTGCCAGGCGCGGGCTTTCTCCTTCCATCAAAAAGCTCGGTTTTGAGGTAAAGATCAGCGAGGACATATGCGTACCCAGATCAAGGCTTTCCTCCATGCTGGATTTCTTGAAGGATGCAGGTCAAATCTTTCCCGTCACGATTTTGACATTTGGACATGCAGGTGATGGAAATCTCCATGTAAATCTGTTATTCAACAGGAAGGAACTGAATTCTGATAAAGAGATCCACGAGCTTATTAAATCCATCATGAAAAGGACAATCGAACTGGGGGGCACCATATCCGGTGAACACGGGATAGGTCTTTCCAAGAAGCCCTTTATCCATCTGGAGCTGAAACCAGAGGTATTAGATCTCCATAGACAGATAAAAAAGATCCTGGATCCTGGCAACATATTGAATCCCCACAAGATATTCTGATATCTTTTGGCTTCAGGCTTTTATCACAGGCCCGAACAGGTGATTCAAGAGGATCTGGGTAAAGAAAACAGAGGAGGAACCCTTCATCATGCCGGTATCAGGGATAATTGCAGCTGGCGGCACAGGAACAAGGCTCGGAGAGCAGGAACCCAAACAGTTTCTTGACCTTGGCGGGAAACCTGTTATTGCCTGGAGCCTGGAGGCCTTTTCCCAGGCTGCTGAAATAGGGGAAATCATCCTTGTCAGTCCGGTTGATTATACTGAAAGAACTACTGAGTATGCCAAGAAATACTGCATAGGCAAACCTTTCCACGTGGTAACCGGAGGCGCTACCCGGCAGGAATCGGTGCTGAACGGCCTCAATGCCTCTTCCAGGAACCTCAACTGGGTTGCAGTCCACGATGCCGCAAGGCCATTTATCACTGCCCAGGAGGTGGATTCTGTCTGCCTCATGGCAAGGGACGTGGGCGCAGCCATTGCTGCGGCAAAGATAGTTGACACCGTAAAAGAGGTACACAGTCAGATTATCACAAGGACCCTTGACCGCTCAGTCCTTGCAGCTGCCCTGACACCCCAGGTATGCAGAAAGGAAGATCTCCTTTCTGCATATGACATTGCATCACAGAGCGATTTCAAGGCCACGGATGAGGCAAGCCTCCTGGAACACGCAGGAATAAGCGTGGCTGTTTATTTCTGCTCCTCCCTGAACTTCAAGATAACAACGGCAACTGATATGGATATAGCACGGGCAGTTGCCCAGTACTTGAAGGATCGAAAGAGCGATGAAGCCTGAGTTCCCGGATATAAGGGTGGGTTTCGGCTACGATGTTCACCGGCTGACTGAAGGCAGGAAATTGATTCTGGGAGGGGTGGAAATTCCCTATGAAATGGGTCTTCTAGGTCATTCCGACGCAGACGTACTCCTTCATGCAGTATCAGATGCGCTTCTTGGTGCAGCCGGCCTTGGAGATATAGGACGCCATTTTCCCGACTCCGATCCTGCCTACAAGGATATATCAAGCCTGCTTCTTCTTAAGGAGGTGGCTGAAAAGCTTTTTTCAGCAGGCTGGCAGCCGAACAATATCGACAGTACGATCGTTGCCCAAAGGCCCAGGCTTGCCCCTTACCTGCCGGACATGACAAGAAACCTGGCATCTGCACTTAAGATCGTCCCGGACAGGGTGAATGTCAAGGCAACCACCACTGAAGGACTGGGCTTTGCAGGAAAAGGAGAGGGTATTGCCGCCTACAGCACGGCAACCATCTTCAGGGTTCAGACCTGGTCCGGGTGATATCTATGCCTGAGGGCAACACCCACAGGGACAGCAGTAAAAAGCCAGTACAGCGTGGCGGATCCGTGGAGGAATCCGTCCGTGAACATGTTGGTGCCCCAAAACATGAGCATGAAAATCAAGGCCGTTGCCATAAGAAGTCTATCCCGTGGCTCGCTGCCTTTTTTCCAGCAGGACAGGAAGAGCCAGACTTGAATTGCAAGGATAGCGGCCAGGGCTGCTGCTCCCTGTATTCCAAGGTAGTAGGCATAATTCAGGAAGGTGTTGTGGCCGTGAAGAAGGCCGGCTTTTTTTACAAGTTCGGGCCTGTATTCCTTGATAAGTTTCTTGCCAATTCCCCTGGGCCTGAAGGGGTCGCTCAGCACTTCCCTGGAAAACGTCTTGTAGGTGCTCACCC
>JALVJO010000128.1 GCA_027028245.1 Deltaproteobacteria bacterium | reverse complement strand
TGAGATGGCAGGTGCCACTGCACATGAACTCAACCAGCCCCTGCAGGTGGTTTCAGGCATAACCTGGATGATGCTCCAGAAACTCGATAAAAGCGACCCGAACTACGAGAAGGCTGAAAAGATCTTTAAAGAAGTGGAACGCATGTCTGATATTGCCAAGAAGATATCGGCAATAAGCAGCTACAAGGTCAAAAAATATGTAGGGAAAACCAGGATAATAGATATCGACCGGGCCGCCTCCTCTTCGGAAAGAAACAGCCGCCCTTCCAGCTAAAGCCATGATGCCCCTTCTCAGTTTCCAGAAGTTGATTCGTTCCTCTGCTTCCGTGATACTGGTTTGTCTTTCAGCAGTGCTCATGGCAGGCTCCTTTGGGTCAGGATGCCTTGCGGCATTACCCCCCCAGGGCTCAACAGCCCAAAGCTCCAGGGGAGCTGCGGCTGGGGCAGAGGAACTGACTGACCCTTTTAACCGCCTTACGCCTAGATCCACAGTAGAAGGCTTCCTGGCATACGCATCCGAAGGTGAATTTCAGGATGCCGCCCGCTACCTGGATCTCAGGTATCTGCCCGGCAGCTTAAAAGATCTTTCAGGAGCAGAACTTGCCAGAAGGCTTTACGTGGTTCTGACCAGGGCAGCCGACCTGGACATCGACTCCATATCCACCAGCCCCGGAGGCAGAAGACGAGACGGCCTTCCTCGCAGCATGGAAAGGATAGCCCGGGTCAAGACCCCGGAAAAATCCATTGATATCCTGCTGGAACTTGTGCCCCGGAAAGACGGTTTCAAGGTATGGAATTTCTCCCGCAGGACGGTAGCCCAGATCCCCCTCCTATATAAGTATTACGGCATGAGGCCTTTTGAAAAGAAACTCAGCAGATTCTTTCCGGACGTGCTTTTCCTGGGCTGGCACCTGTGGCAGTGGGCCGCCTACCTTATTCTGACAGCGGCGGCTTTTCTTGCAGCGTGGCTGGTTACATGGATTATCTTTCTCCTGCTGAAGGTAAAGAAGAGGGAACAACGTGCTGAGACAGGCAGCTTCATAAAAGGCCCCCTGCGCCTTGTGCTGTGGCTTTATCTCAGCAGGCTGGCAGCGGAATTCCTGATGCCATCGGCAGAAATTGCACAACTTCTGAACGCAGGCACCATCTTTACAATCGCATTGTGCTGGGCTGCCATCAAGTCCATTGACATCATTTACGGGATGTGGAGCGAACATCTCCAGCAGCACGGCCAGGCCAGCACGGTTGTACTCCTTAGGCCCTTCAGAACCGTTGTAAGGATAACTCTTATCATCACAGCCCTTCTCATGTGGCTGGACAACATGGGCTTCAAGGTGAGCACCCTTCTGGCAGGTCTTGGTGTCGGAGGCCTTGCTGTTGCCCTGGCTGCCCAGAACGTATTCAAGAACCTTCTTGGAACAGTGATGATCCTGGTAGACAGGCCCTATAACGTGGGAGAGCGCATAGTCGTCAAGGGCTACGACGGAGAGGTGGAAGAAATAGGTCTCAGGTCCACGAAAATCAGGCTGCTCAACGGCCACCAGACGTCCATTCCAAATGACGAGATAGAAAGAGCGCCGGTGGAAAATATCGGCAGACGCCCCCACATACGCCGCAAACAGGACATCCGCCTTGCCATGGATACTTCACCCCAGAAGGCAGAAAGGGCAGTAGAAATCATTCGTGAACTCCTGGACCACCACGAAGGCATGAGAGAAGGCCATCCTCCCAGGGTCTTTCTGGACAAGTTCAACAATGACAGCTTAAATATCGTCATGTATTACTGGTATCATCCTGCAGAATACTGGAACTTCCTGGATTTCAGCCAGAAACTCAACCTTGCCATACTCTGGGCCTTTGAAAAAGAGGGAATAAGGCTGGCATTGCCTTCTTCCATGTCCTTTGTCGGGGGAATCGGAGAAGGCGAGCCGGTACATCTGGCATTGGCTGATACAAAGCCTGACAAGCTCTCCTGAGCTGAACCTCACTGCATCTTGGCATGCTTGCCGAAATGCATGTTTTTGGTGGATGACCCTGTGCTGTTGAGCCTGAAGGTGGGCCAGACGGCCTTTTCAGGCAGCCTCGGCCTTGGAAATTTCCATGAGCCTCTGGTAAATCCTGACCATGGCAAGGGTATCAAGGCGGCAGTAGGCAAGAAGGCTCCTTCTGATCCCTTCCCTTTCTATTGGATCTTCTATCTTGTGAAGTGCAGGGAAGGCACTCATGGCCATGGTGCCGTCCTGGATTTCGAGTGCCTTGTAATCAAGCTCCGGGTCGCCTGGAAACATTGCGGGCAGGATGGATTTTATGGAAAAATTCCCATTGAATTGCGGATGATAATAACCGAGCTGCCTGAAGGGATCCATGAGGTCCACGAAGCGATCAAGGAGTGAGACAAGCTCTTTACTCCTTTCCCGGTAAAATGCAGCAAGTTCTTTTATGACGGTTTTTTCAAAGGACGTGCAGAATGCCATTATGGAGCCTTCTGGAGCAAGATCCTGGAGCAGCCGGTCTGCTAAAGGCCTCCGGGGGTCTCTTTCTTCGTCTGCCAGAAATTCCCTATGGTCAAGGCTTCCGTCCTTATTCAGGACATGGAGTGAATACTGGAAAGGCATCTTCATGTAGGGCCTTTGAAGATTGAAGCGGGGGATAGCCTCCTGAAAGGTCTCAAAGTCAAGAAAGCTCAGGGGAAACGATATCTTGTCCAGAAAGGCCTTTATAATACCCTGGTCAATGTGGATCCTGTTTTTGATGGCTGTCTCTACCTGAAGGTACTGGGTGTCGGTCAGCTCAATGCCTCTCCTTAACAGATCCTCGTATGTGATGATGCCATCTTTATAAAGGGCCTGTTTTCGGGGCCATGTCATCCGGTAAAGATGGAATACCGACTGCCTTGGAATATGCCCCCAGCAGTACTCAAAAAAATCGCACCTTACAGGGTCGCAGCAGTGACGACCTATTTCTTTTTGAGGAATCTTTTCAGACTTAAGGATATTCTTGAACCTTTCAATCTCCGCGGCCACCTCTTTCTGTCTGCCCTTAACGATTTCTGTTACGTCCTCGATTTGAAAAAGGTCTTCCACATCAAGGGCTCCCTTTCTGACATACTGGTTGTTTATGTGAACGATAAATGCCCTGCCGGGGTCAAGCTGCCCTGAAAGGGCATACCACTGGACAGAGATATCGTCCAGGTGGTAGTCCCTTATCTCCGTGGCAGCCTTTACCTCGTATATGTCCCACGTGCTGCCTTGCCTTACCAGTATATCCACCATGGCGAATACGGCCCCGCTCCTGAAGGCGGCCTCGTAAATGACTTTCTCTCCCTGGGAAACCAGCCGCCTAGTCTTTTCCAACATGGCGGAGAAATTCGACCTGTCAAATACTATTTCACTGCCACCTGGAAATAGCTTTCTTGCAAGCCTTCCTACTTCATGTCCCTGTTGGAAAACAGCCTGAAGCGCCTCATCGGGAGCTGTCCTGAGTTCGGGCCTTCTTTTGAGCAGCCAGAGTGATTTTTCACACTGCCGGCCCCGTAGATACTGGGATTTTGAAATAATTACAGAATCACCCATGCAGGATTATCCGCCTCATTCACGAAACCTCAAAGGCCTTCACCTCTACCCTGTGCCCTTCCAGAAATGAGTACTTGTCCAAAAAGATCTGCCTCTTTTTCATAATTATCGTTATATCCGCAGTATATATCGAGCCCCCTGCCCTCCTCTATACTGTTGAATATGACGAAACAGTCATGGGCACGAAGACAGGATTTTTCCTGGATCTCTTGAAGCTCGACACGGGTAAACACTGTCAAGAACCCCTGTTGAAAATCTCTGTCCTGCATGGAAGCCATGGGTGCAGCCTCCTCAAAAAGGATTATCTAAGATATGGCTACTGGGAGATTTTTGAAAAGGACCAAGACATGCCATGGTCAGATCTTGTGTTCGGCCTTTTTTATTAGCTCAACGGTTCTTCCAGGTGTATTCAGGAGTTCTATCTCCTCAACACTGAACCATCCGGCCTTTGCAGCATCATCAGCGGCAGCTGCTGTCCCGGCCTCATAATGTGCCAGAACATAGACTATGACATAGTGAAACCTTACGACACCATTTTCATCCTTGTAAATGGCGTCAATGGCGTCACATACCTTGAAAGGACGGCATTTTATGCCGGTTTCTTCCAGTACTTCCCTTTGGGCGCATTGAAAAATGGTCTCTCCAAGCTCGATACTTCCTCCAGGTACTGACCACAAGTCCTCTGCAGGAGGCTTGGCTCTTTTTACCATTAAGATTTTTCCCCCGGGGCCTGCGACCACAACTCCCACCCCAGGCCTGGGGACAGAGGGATACTCGTTTTCTATAAGACCTTTTTTATTATTACGTGTCATGATACATAAAGGCACAAAGAACCTGCACTAACATGCAGGACAGCTAAGTTCCAGGGCAGAAAAAATTTATCGCAACGGGCATATGCCCGGCAATACTGCAGATGACCTCTAACCAACCGACAACAGCAGTACCAGAAACCAGGTGCAAGTTAAAGCAGTTTCCGTAGAAAACGAAGGTTCACGGGGTTTGAAAAGGGCAGTTTTCCGCCTTCCCACCGCGGCGTTCTGGTAATACTCTGTTACCCGGGTATGGCACCTCTGGTACCATGTTTCCGGATGTGGGCAAAAGATCAGCGCATTTGCACCTTCTTACATGCAGAAAAGGAGAAAAAATCAAATGATTAGACTCGGACTCCTTTATGGAGGAAGATCCGCAGAGCGGGAGGTTTCCCTGGCAGGGGCCAGGGAAGTGGAAAGAGCCCTGGGCAAAGACAAATATGAGATAAGGCATTACGACGCTGCCTCGGATATAGAAAAACTGGTACGAGACTCCAGTGAGATCGACTGTGTCTTTATCCTCCTACACGGCAGATACGGGGAAGACGGTACGGTTCAAGGGCTCCTGGAGCTTCTGGATATCCCATACCAGGGTTCCGGAGTACTGGGAAGCGCCCTTGCCATGGATAAACACCTTTCAAAGGTGGTCTACAGGGATGCTGGGATAAGGACTCCGAAATGGCTTTTTTTCCAAAGGCCTTTCAGCCTGACTCCAGATGAAGTTCTGGGTAAAATAGACCTTCCCTTTATCATAAAACCATGCAACCAGGGCTCAAGCGTTGGGATAAGGATAATCAGGGAGAAAGGGGAGATCCTTCCCGGCATGGAAGAGGCCTTCAGATGGGATGATGAGGTCATACTCGAACAGTTTATTTCTGGAAGAGAAATCACAGGCGGGGTCATAGGACTTGAACAACTGGAGGCCCTGCCCATCGTTGAGATCATTCCTGATACAAATAAGTACGATTTTTTTGACTTTGAGGCCAAGTACAAACCTGGGGCTACCAAGGAGGTATGCCCGGCTGACATCTCTGATTCCCAAACCAAGGAGGCCCAGGAACTTGCGCTCAAGGCCCACAGGGCCCTGAAGCTTTCAGGCTACAGCCGCACAGATATGATAATTGACCAAAATGGAGAAATCTATGTAATTGAGACCAATACCATCCCCGGCATGACTCCCACGAGTCTCTTTCCCCAGGCAGCAGCAGCGGCAGGTCTTGATTTCAGCAGTCTTCTGGACAGGCTGATCGCTCTTGCCATGAAAAAAAGGCGGAACTCATCCTGAAGGGCCTTTCTTCTGTCTCAGCCCCCTCCTCTGGGCCAGGATCTTTCTCCACTTGTCAAGTCTATCCTTGATAGTGCGCTCATAACCCCTGGTAGTGGGGTTGTAATAGATCCTTGTCCGCAGTTCAGATGGCATGTACTCCTGTTCCACTACTGCCTCCGGGTGGTCGTGGACATACTTGTAACCCCTGCCATAACCAAGCTCCTTCATGAGGCGCGTCGGGGCGTTCCTGATATGAAGCGGCACAGGGAGTGTGCCGAATTTCTTGACATCGGCCTGGGCATGGCCCATGGCCTTGTAAACGGCGTTGCTCTTGGGCGCTGTGGCCAGGTACAGTGCCGCCTGTGCCAGGGCCAGCTCCCCTTCCGGCTTTCCCAGGAAATCAAAGGCAGAAAGGGCATTGAGGGCCACCGCCAGGGCCTGGGGGTCAGCGTTTCCGATGTCCTCGCTGGCAAAACGAACCATCCTCCTTGCAAGGTAATGGGGATCTTCTCCAGAGGAAAGCATACGGGCAAGCCAGTAAAGGGCCGCATCAGGGTCGCTGCCCCTGAGACTCTTGTGAAAGGCAGAAATAAGATTGTAGTGTTCTTCCCCGTCCTTGTCGTATCTAAGGGCCTTCTGCTGTACGGCCTCTTCCACAAGATCAAGGGTAATGACGGCCCCTCTCCCTTCGGGCCTGCCGGATACAGCAAGCTCAGAGGCCAATTCCAGGTAGTTCAGCAGGGTGCGGGCGTCCCCGTCTGCCCTCTGCACCAGGACATCCCTGGCATCCTGGTCAATGGTTATCTCAAGGCGGCCCAGCCCCCTTTCCTTGTCGGCAAGGGCCCTGTCCACCAGCTGGAGCAGTGCCTTTTTGTCCAGGGGATTCAAAGTCAGGACCTGGCACCTGGAAAGCAGGGGAGAGATTATCTCAAAGGAAGGATTTTCGGTTGTGGCACCTATTAGGGTAATCAGGCCTGATTCCACGTGGGGAAGAAATGCATCCTGCTGGGCCTTGTTGAAACGATGGATTTCATCCACGAAGAGCACGGTCCTGGGGCCGTTGGCCTTGAGCATCTCCTTTGCCTCCTGGATGATTGCACGAAGCTCTCCCACCCCGGAAAGCACGGCGGAAAAGCTGACAAAATTGGCATCCACCAGCCTTGCAAGTATCCTGGCAAGGGTGGTCTTCCCGCATCCTGGAGGACCCCAGAGGATAATGGAAGGAAGAGTACCCCTGGCAAGCAGTCCCTGTAAGATCTTGTTGCGGCCGAGGAGATGGTCCTGGCCCACGAATTCATCGAGAGTCCTGGGCCTGAGCCTTTCGGCAAGGGGAATGTGTCTCATTCTGTCTCGTCTTTGGTATGAAGCATGTAATCGTAGTGCCAGGCCCTTTTAGTGAGGAAAACAGCAGCAATAAGGGTAAAAACAATCCAGTTGATGCCAACCATGAAGACGGCAAACCAGGAATAGCCTCCATAGGGCGCCTTGATTTCTGCAACAATATCCCCAAGTATCATGAGGGCAAGTATGGCCGGTATGAAAAAGCGGATGAGCCCTTCCCACAGCCTGGGCATCTTGATGGAAGATACGCTGTTTATGTGCTGCCTGAGCCTTTTGATGTCAAACAGCCAGGCACCGATAATGCATTCTATGAGCCCAACTGTGACCAGGCCGTAATGGGTCAGCACATGGTCAACGATGTCCAGCCACAGGAGCCCGGCCCTGGTGGTAAAAATTACCGAGCCCGCAAAACCAAGGACACATAAAACCGTGACCACAAATCGCCTGTTCAGGGCAAACTTGTCAATGATGGCAGCGGTGAAGGCCTCGATTATGGAAATGGACGAGGAAAGCCCTGCCACCACAAGGCTCAGGAAAAAGATAAAGCCGAATACTGCCCCGCCGGGCATTATGCTCAGGGCCTTGGGATAAACCACAAAGGCAAGTCCTATGCTTTCGGAGACGACTTCGGAAATGGGAAGCCCCTTTGCCCTGGCCATAAAGCCCAGCACTGCAAAGACACCAAGGCCTGCCACAAGGGCAAATGCGCTGTCGATTATGCCTGTCAGTAGGGCGTTTCTGCTGAGATCCGATTTTGCAGGAAGGTAGCTTGCATATGCCACCATGATGCCGAAGCCGAGGCTCAGGGTAAAAAATATCTGGCTGTAGGCATCTATCCACACATCCACCCTGGATATCTTTGAAAAGTCCGGACGCAGATATGCCATTATGCCCTCACCAGCCCCTTCCAGGGTCATAGCCCAGAAAACAAGGCCCATTGTAATAAAAAAGAGCATAGGCATGAATATCTTGTTTGCAAGCTCGATCCCCTTACCCACGCCCCGGTAAACGATAAACCAGTTCAGGAACCATATGACAGCCGTGGATATGAAGACAGGAACCTGAATCCCCCCGGTTTCAAGGGGGCTTTTACTTAGACCGAGAAACTTCTGGAAGAAAAAGGCGTTGGGGTCCGAGCCCCAGGAAAGCCCTATGGAAAAGATACAGTAATCCAGGCACCAGGCGATAATCACAGAGTAATAGAGCACTATTCCGAACATGACAAAGGTGACGGCCCACCAGCCTGCCCACTCGAATCTTCGGTCTATCTTGGCAAAGGCCATGGGAGCTGAGCCCCCCCGTTCATGGCCCATGGCAAATTCCAGGAGCAGCAGGGGGATGCCTGCTGTAATGAGGGCTATAACATAGGGAATGAGAAAGGCCCCGCCGCCGTATTCATAGGCCATGTAGCTGAAGCGCCATATATTTCCAAGGCCTATGGCAGAACCCACCGCTGCCAGGACAAACCCCAGCTGACTGTTCCATTGCTCTCTTGCCATCAGCTCACCCTTTCATGGAGATTCCCTGATTGTTCAGGTAAGCACCACCAATGTTTTGCAGTGCATCATGGCTCAATACAAAGATCTTCTAACTGATTCCGCCAGGATTATTGCGCAGCCCGCTC
This sequence comes from Deltaproteobacteria bacterium, assembly GCA_027028245.1. GTDB lineage: Bacteria > Desulfobacterota > Dissulfuribacteria > Dissulfuribacterales > QOAL01 > QOAL01. The sequence goes on along the minus strand of JALVJO010000128.1, from coordinate 20,072 downwards.
TGCCTTTCAAGCAGCCTGACAGCAAAAAGCCGGCATGCAGTTTCCAAGAACAACATACCGGCTTTTGACCCAGAATTACAGGTTTAACTATAAGATATTCAGGAGGTGGAAAACTGTTTTGTCATGTCTTCGAGTTTGTCTGCAAGAACACCGAGCTTCTTGGAACAATCTGCCGTCTCCTGTGCCACGCCTGAAACCGAGCCGGCAAGGTCAGCTGCCTCCGTGCTCTTGTCCTTTACGCCCTTGACCTCTGAAGAGGCATCCTCCATGTTCACACTGATCTCGGATACGGTGGCAGTCTGCTCCTCAGCAGCGGAAGCAATGGTGTTTGCAAGGTCGTTTATCTGCCCGACAATGTTTGTAATCTCCTCTACGGATTCCACTGCAACGCCGGTTTCCGACTGGATTGTCTGGATCATGGTGGTTATTTCTTCTGTGGCCTCGCTGGTCTGCCGTGCAAGTTCCTTTATCTCATTTGCCACAACGGCAAAACCCTTGCCGGCCTCCCCGGCCCTGGCAGCTTCAATGGTGGCATTAAGTGCCAGAAGATTGGTCTGTTCCGCTATGGTATTGATGACCTGAATGATGCTTCCGATCTTGTCAGAGCTTTCTCCCAGCTTCTGAATAACGGAGTTGGCACTTGACGCCTTGTCCTGGGCATCATTGGTGATACTGGCCGTATGGGCCACGCTCTGCGCTATCTCCGTGGTTGCCTCAGTAAGCTCCTGGGATGCCCTGGCCACAGACATGATCCTGTCGTCCACGCTTTCCGCTGCTGCTGCCACCTCTCCTACTATAGTGCTCATCTGAGCTGTGCCGTCAAAGACCCGTGCACTGACACCGTTTAGTTCCTGGCAGGAGGCCTTGATCTGGTTGGAATCACCCTTTATTTCCTGTATCATTTCACTTAGCTCTTCCGCCATGGAATTGATGGCCTCTGCCAAGCGCCTGAGTTCTCCCTTTACTTTCAACTTTGCACGGGCTGTAAGATCTCCCTTGGACAGACTGTCAATAACCGGCAGCAGCCTGTTCAGCGGCCTCAAGACCTGGGAATGGACCAGCCATGCAGAAAAGACGAAGACAAGAATGGAAAGTGCGAGCATTACGAGCTGAAGCGTCTTCAGATTTGAAATCCCGCTTATGGCCATCTTCTTGTATGCCTGGGTTACAACATTTGCCTGTTTAAGCAGGGCCATGTTGTTGTTTTTCAGATATTCCACTGCCTTTCGGACCGCGGGACCGTTGATATCCGTACTTAGCACTATTTCCAGATTTGTTCGGAATTTCTTCCAGTCTGACAAGAGCTTATCCAGCTCTTTAAGGACTGCGGGATCCCTGGTGGGAGCAAAGCCCATGGCACTGCTTCCATCCCGAAGGGCAATAAGACTTTTTTCAAAAAGGTCCATGGTTTCAGAAAGCTTTTTCTGCCAGACCTTGTCCCCGGTTTCAACGTAAAGCAGCACTTCCTTGGTCATCTTCTGAGCAAGCATCCTTTGCCGTCCGGCAATGTCCACATATGCACTGTCCCTTTCCTGACCTGCAAGTGTCAAAAATGTCGCGGCAATGGTTACCACGTTTACCAAGAGAAGCACTGACAGCACTGCACCCACCTTGCCCTGGATACTGTTAAGAGAAAATTTCATCTAAAACCTCCTGCTGTATTTCAACAAAAATTCACTGACAATATATTTATCGTCCCCAGAACTTTTTTGTTTAACCGGAAAACCGGTCAGCCGGGATATAACCCTCAGGAACTGCAGTCAATCAGCACGCAGAAATCCTTCAGGCCCTGTTCGGAATCGAGAGGCTTGCACTAAGTACCGTCTGCTTCCGCATGCACCAATTGATTTGAACCCGCTTTTGAATTATCCTCCGAAAAGACTCATTTGAACCTTATAAAAACCCTTGTCCTTTAAAAAAACATGATTTCATTTAAAAAGGCCCTGTGCTTTGTAGAAGCCGTCCCGCCTCTTCCGGAAGAACGTATACCTGCATCAGGAGCACTTTCCAGGGTGCTCAGCAGGCAGGTAATTTCAAAAATAGATGCCCCGTCTGTCACTTCTTCTCTGAAGGATGGATACGCCCTGATTTCAAAGGATGTGCGGCAGGCTAGTCCGGAAGACCCGGTGTGGCTCCATATCATTGGCACCATTACTGCAGGCGATCATTCAGACCTGAAAGTGCAGCACGGGCAAGCAGTAAGGATCATGACAGGGGCCCCTTTGCCAGCAGGTGCCACTGCCGTCCTGCCCCAGGAACTGACGGTAATGGAAAAAAACGGCCGTGTAGCAGCCGGGGCATGTTCTGAAACGGGAAGAAATATCCTCACAAGAGGTGCTGATATTAAAAAGGGAGAGGCGATACTGGAAGAGGGCACTGTGGTAAACCCGGCGGCCGCCGGTCTCATAACAGCCTCCGGAAATGCTCAGATATGGTCTTACCGGATTCCCGAGGTCTCGGTTCTGGCCACTGGAAGCGAACTCATGGAAGAAGATACAGGCTCAATGCAGGGCAAGATATTTCCCAGTAACAGGGCCACCATAGCGGGCTGGCTCCAGACCTTCGGCATACCCTGCAAAACGGCCCTTTGCGGAGACGATGCACAGGAGCTGAAAGGCCTCCTGGCATCCCTCATGGAATCCAGCGACGTTGTCATCACCAGCGGAGGTGTCCTGGACGGGGAGAAGGACCTGGTAATATCCGTAATGGAAAGCCTTGGGGTAAAATTCCTGTTCAAGAGATGCAGAATAGGCCCGGGCAAGGGTGTTTGCATGGGAACAAAGGATGGAAAATTCTATTTCAACCTTCCGGGCGGACCTCCCTCCAACTATGTGGCCTTTCTTTTTATTGCGCTTCCGGCAATTCTCAGGCTTTCAGGAAGGACGCAGATATTTCCTCCCAGGGCCAGGGCCACCATTATGTCCGAAGTAAAGGGGAGAGCCGACTGGACCCAACTCATACTTTCCAGGACCTGGTGGCGTGGCCTTTCCCTTGCTGCATCACCAGTTCTGGAAACAAGCAGGCTGAAACGCATATGCCTTGCAGACAGCATCATTTTGCTGCCAGAAGGTCTTTCCAGGATTGGAAGGGGAGAAACGGCAGAGGTCGGGCTTCTCTTCCCATCCGGCCTTTAAAGATGTCAGCACTGTAACTGATTGACTATTCATAAATAAGCAACCTAAAAAAAGGGACGTTGAAATATTTTTTTTGAAAAAACAGTATATTACAAGCCAAAGTAGTCATCTGTGAGCATTTTCTCTTGACAAATAGGGTTAAAATATAATATCTAAATGAATACTTATTCACTTCTGCCCTCCGATCAAATGTGAAAAATTGATGAAAGTAGCTGATAAACACGGACGGATTATCCAGGCAGCCATAAGAGTTTTTGCCAGAAACGGCTTCTTCAATTCCCGAATTGCAGAGATCGCAAAGGAAGCCAATGTTGCAGACGGCACCATTTATCTCTATTTCAACAACAAATACGACATTCTTATTACCATTTTTGAAGAAGAGATGGGCAAGATCATTGCCCGGGTCAAGCAGGAAATAGCCAAGTATGATGACCCCAGGGACAAGCTCCATCACTTTGCCCTTCTTCACCTGAGCCTGGTGGAAAAGGACAAGGAACTGGCAGAACTCATCCAGGTTGAACTCAGGCAGAGCAGCAAATTCATAAAGGAATACAGAAACAGGAAATTTGCAGAATACCTTCACATAATTGCCCAGATACTCAAAGAGGGGCAAAAACGAGGCATTTTTCGCGAAGATATAAGACCCGGCGTTTTCAAAAGGGCATTTTTTGGCGCCCTTGATGAAATGTCAAGGTTCTGGGTGCTTTCCACCAAGAAAAAATACAGCGTAAAGACTGCGGCAAGACAGATAAGCGAGTATTTCCTGAACGGAATCCTGGAAGAGCCCAGGAAACCCGAGCCCAAGAAGAAAAAAACAACCCGGAAAAAAGCCAAGGCCTCTTGATGCCAGGCCGGCAGTCCATGTTCTTCATGCCGTTGCGACCTGTCTTTCCCGGCATTCATCCATGAAAAACCCATTTTCCCTGTTCCTTGAAGACTACGGGACTCTTATTCCGGATTTCCAGGAATATCTTGTGGATCTGAAGCAGCCCCTGCCCCTTTATTACAGGATAAATACCTTAAAGACAGACCTTGAACGTGCAAAAGGGCTGCTCAAAAGACAAGGCCTTCAATTCCGCAAGACCTGCTTCAGGGAACTTATCCGGGTAAAAGACCAGGACAGTGATAGCCCCCTTCTAAGCTATCATCTGGGCCATATCTATCCCCAGGCACTTTCATCCTGCCTTCCCGTGTATGCCCTTTCTCCCAAGGGCGGCGAACAGGTTCTCGATCTCTGCGCAGCCCCGGGCGGCAAAACCACGCACATGGCCCAGCTTATGGATGACTCGGGCCTCATCATGGCCAATGATAGAAAACTCGGCCGCCTCACTGCGCTTATGGCCAACATAAAACGCATGGGCATCACCAATACCATTGTTACGCAGTCAAGGGGAGAACATTACAAGGCAGATTTTAAATTCCACAAGGTATTACTTGATGCACCCTGCAGCGGAATCGGCAGGTATCGTTTAGACAGACAGGGCCGAATCCGCCACATGCGACCGGGAAAGACAGATCTTCCTGCCATTCAAAAGGCCTTGATCACAAGGGCCTTTGACCTCCTGAGACCGGGAGGCGTGCTTGTTTACTCAACATGCACCCTCAACGTTGAGGAAAACGAGGCAGTCATTCATTATCTCCTGCAGAAAAGGCCTGCAGAAGTGACGAGCTGGCAGCCGCCGGTGCCGTGGTCTCCGGGCATTACGGAATTCAAGGGAAAGAAATATGAAAAAGGAGTTGGACTGGCAAGGCGATTTTATCCCCACAAGATCCATTCGGTCGGATTCTTCCTTGCCAGAATTGCTAAGTGCTGAAACAAGGAAAAGACTTGTTTCTTATTTTACAAAAAGGTTCGGCATGGAGCCAGAGTTCTTCGAGCCCTTTTACATATATGCCTTCAACAGACAGGCATTCCTGTTCAGAAAACAGCCTGAAAAAATCCTTCTGCCCGAACGATCCTTTGTACGCTGCGGTCTTCCCTTTGTAAGGCTTGTTGCCGGCTACCTGAAACCAACCACGGTCTTTCTGCAGAGATTTGCAGAAACTGCTTCCAGAAATATCATTTCACTGAAATGGCAAGACATTATCACCCTCTGCACTGTCGGGGAAATAGTGCTTTCAGATGACGTCTTAGAGCAAAGCGGGATCGAGGCCCCTGGTTATGTCATAATAAACACCCTGGGATACGCCTTGGGTGCAGGCCTGCTGCTGGACGGCTCAAGGCTGCTCTGCCGTTTTCCAAAGGCCATGAAACAGGCCCTGCCCCGCATCAGCAAAATATGATCAGCGCTCGGCAAGGGTTTCTGCCAACCTTTCCGAGGCAAAAATGAGGGATTCTATATCCAGAAAATCAAGGGCCCGCTCATCAAAAAGGACCTTCACCTTGGCAGGAAATCCCTCTTCCCTGTCTTCATCCCAGAAATGGATCTGGATGGGTACCTTGGGCAAAACAGGTACTGTGACACAGGCATCTGCATAACAGGGCTCTACCCTCTTGCCACCAAGCCTGCTGCATGCCTCCACGAGATCTGCCGCCCTGGATCTGAAGGCCTCTGCCAGCCGGTCCTCTGTATATCTTTTCAGGGTCACCACCTTGGAAATGGAATTTGGAAAGGATTCGAGCCCCTGCCAGGTTCCGGAAAGCGGGCCTTCTCCGCCGAAAAAAAGGTAGTTGTAAAGAAGTATCTGGTCCCTTGTCTCAAGCTCCCGGCCGGAGTCAAGGAAGACTCTCTGGCTGGAAATAAAAACCCTGCTGCCCAGATAATTCAGCTCAAGAACCTTTTCCCCGTTTACCTCCACAACCTGTCCTCCAAGCCCAGGGGCCCGCTGGGCAAGATCCAGGTCCCGAACCTTTGAACGAAGCTCCTTGACAAGTGCCGTCTCTGGATCACTCTTTGCGATTTCGGGGGTACTGCCTCCTTCTTCATGAAATTGGATAAAAGGGCACAGGGATCTTGCCGCACCGCCGGAATGGACTGCTGCTGCAAAGGCAAGACAGGTAGGAAACCCGCATTTTCCACAGTTATCCTTCTTGGTTTCCTTCAATATATCGAGAACAGTAGACATATTTTCATACTCCGATAAAGCCTTATGAATTACCGTTTAAGTCATCCTGGCCTTGCGGCCCCTTGACCTCTTTAAATATAAGAGTGCACTCAGCAAAAATGCAGCTGAAGCTGCAGCCGCCATGGTCAGCCGGATTCCTGCATACTCTGCGACAAATCCCTGCAGCAGGCTGCCGAAGGGAAAAAGGCCCATGAAACAGGTTGAAAATAGCCCCATCACCCTGCCTCTTAGTTCATTTGAGGATTCTATCTGCAGGATACTAAGTGCGCTGGTAGAGGTGATTACCATGACAAAGCCGCTTAGAAACAAAAAAAATGAAATCTCATAATAATTTCTTGAAAGAGCTACGGGAATAATGGATGCAGGAAAGAGAAAAGACCCGGCCCACCACCAGCTTTCCCTCCTTCCCCTGTGACCATAAACCGCAACGAATACTGCTGCAGCAAGGGCACCCAGTCCGTTTGCGGCACACATGAACCCGTATTCCCTGGCGCCAAGGCCCAGGACATCCCTGCCCAGTGAGGGCAAAAGGATTGAATACGGCAGAAGAAGGACTCCAAAGGCCATGATGGCCGCCAGCACCCTGGAAAGAAGAGGATGATCGGCAACAAAGACAAATACCTCCCTGACTGATTCCAGGGTAGAGCTCTTTATCTTTCCAAGGGGACGGTTAAAGCCTGCATACCTGCTGCGGACGTATAACAGGGAGCCTATTACGCAGAGGGAAGAAAGGGCCTTGAGGAAAAAACAGCCTGCCATCATGCCCGCACTCATGAGAAGCCCGGCAATTGCCGGGCCTCCAAAGCGTGCCAGATTAAAGGCGGCAGAATGCACGGCTATACCGTTGGTAATGTCCCTCCTGCCCACAAGATCGAATACAAGGGACTGCCTTGCAGGCACCTCAAATGCCATCCCCGCACCCAAAACCGAGGCAAGAAGCAGTACTATTGGAAATGAAATCAGGTTGTTGCCGACCAAGAGGCCGAACAGGACGGCCTGTATGAACAGTGCAAAATGTATTAGCATCAGGAAAGAGATCTTGGGAAGCCTGTCTGCAAGAACCCCTCCAAGCACTGCAAGAAGAAGTATGGGAAGTCCGGTAACCATGCCCAGCAGGCCCACATAAAACGTGGACCCTGTAAGCTCAAGTACAAGCCACCTCTGGGCCGTACCCTGAACCCATGTGCCGAGAAGCGCTGCGGACTGACCCAGGAGGAATACCCTGTAGCCGTCGTGTCTCAGGCTTGCAAGACCCCTGGACCAAATGGAGACCTCAGCAGGATTTTGCAAAATCCTTGGCAAAATATGTTATGATCACGTCTGCGCCGGCACGCCTGAAACAGAGAAGGGATTCCTGGACAACCCTTTTTTCGTCAAGCCACCCGTTTTGGGCTGCTGCCTTGACCATGGCATATTCACCGCTGACCTGGTAGGCAGCTATTGGAAGCGTAAACTCCTGCCGAAGAATTGCTATGATGTCAAGATACGGCATACCGGGCTTTACCATGAGGATATCCGCCCCCTCTTCCATGTCCAGGGCAGCCTCCCTCAAGGCCTCCCTGCTGTTGGCAGTATCCATCTGGTAGGCACTCCTGTCGCCGAACTGTGGAGCACATTCAGCTGCATCCCTGAACGGCCCGTAAAAACTGGAGGCATATTTCACCGCATAGGACATTATGGGTATATCTTCGTAACCATTGTCATCAAGGGCTTCACGGATTGCCCCAACCCTTCCATCCATCATGTCAGATGGAGCCACCATGTCTGCACCGGCCCTGGCATGGGAAAGAGCCACCTTCTGCAGGAGTTCCAGGGTTGCGTCGTTGTCTATCATGACAGAGTCACCGCCCCGTGCCTTGTCCTTTACCACCAGCCCGCAGTGGCCGTGGGAGGTATATTCGCACAGGCACACGTCGGTTATGACCATGAGATCCGGGACGGCCTTCTTGATGGAGGATACTGCCTTTTGAACTATGCCGGATTTTATCCAGGCATGCGATCCCCTGGCATCCTTTTTCTCAGGAAGACCGAAGAGAAGAACTGCTGGAAGACCCAGATCATGGGCCTCTTTTGCCTCTTCCACGGCCATGTCCACGGACATTTGAAAAACGCCTGGCATGGAAGAAATGGCCTGCTTCATCTTCTTGCCAGGGGCCACGAAAAGGGGATAGATGAGGTGTTCCTTTGAAATGCTTGTTTCCCTCACCATTGAGCGAAGGGCCTCTGTTCTTCTAAGCCTTCTGGGCCTGTATTCTGGAAACATCATAACGGCAGCCACTCCTTGATCTTGGCAATAATCACGTCTACGTCCATTGGTTCCTTGATACAGTCATTGCATCCGGCATCCTGGAATTTCTCCCGTTCCTCTTCTGACAGCTGCGAACAGATTACCATTATGGGAATCTTATCCGTATCCGGGGACTGCTTCAGGAGAACGCTGACCGACTGGGCATTCAGGATGGGTATGTTCTGCCTGATTATTATCAGGTCCGGAACAGTCTCCATGGCCACATCGTATCCGGCCTGTCCGTCCTCAGCCAGGAGAAGTTTAAACGGGAATCTTTCTGCTATTTCCTGAAATATCGGTTTGCTCTCTGGTCTGTGGTCAACCAGCAATACCACGGGTCTCGAGATCATGGATTTTCTCCTACTTTTCCGACTCGTAGCAGATACGAATAAGACGGTTTATGAAAAGCTCGGGATTGTCAACCGCCTCGGAAGGCACGTTGAAATGCTCTTGACCTGTTTTTTCCCTTATGAGGGTCAAGCCGTATTCAAGAATGCTCGAAAGACGTTCACAGTGAACATAAAGACTCGAGGGATCTAATCTGCAGGCATCCAGGATCCTGTCAACTGCGCTGTCATCAAAGGTGATTTGTATCTCGCATCGGTTGTAAAAAGATGCCTCGTAGCTCTTGATCTGCTGAATCCAGAACAGGACATTGGCCGCGGCTTCCTCAAGGCTGAGATCATCTTTCAGGCACAGATGAGCTATAAGCTCCTTCCTGAGATCATTCAGCGCCATTCCCTGCTCCTGCCATTCGGGTAGAACTTCCAGGCTGAGTCCGGCGATAATCTGTTGTTTTTCCTGGCTCAGAAATGCCTCGTAATGATTCTTTCGCCTGGGCATATCAGGTTCTTCCAGGAGTTTCCTGAGCTCCCCTTCCGGGTCCTCTATAATCTGTCTGGTAACGACAAGATAGTCTATGGCTGAGGATGGGAGCTTCTTCTCAAAGGGCATGAGTGCACGCTCTATCACGCTGACAAGGGCCCTGGCACCTGTCTTTTCCTGGTATGCCCTGCTGGCAAGAAGCCTCAGGGCATCTTCTTCAAACTTCAGATCGATGCCGTATGCCCTGAAATCCTGCTTCTTGCTGACGATAACAGGACTCTTTGGATTCCTGAGTATCTGAAAAAGGTCATCTTCGTTCAATTCTTCCAGGACTGCAATTACCGGAAGTCTGCCGATGAACTCGTTTTCAAAGCCGAATTCCACCAGGTCCTGGGGTTTTACGTGACGGAGCCATTCCTTGTCCTCCTTGACGTCAACCTCCGCGCCGAAACCAATACCCTGTGAAGACAGCCTCTTCCTGATTATTTCTGCCAGACCGGAAAAGGCTCCGCTGACAATAAACAGGATGTTCCTTGTGTTTATTGTCTTCTGCATCCGCTTTCCGGTTTTCCTGAAATGTTCTATTGCTTCAAGCTGCGAAATGGGATCATGGGGTGTTTTCAGGTCAACGTCTGTCTCTTCCAAGGGCTTTAGAAGCGCCCTCTGGACGCCGGCCCGGGACACATCAGGCCCCCTGAGATCCTGTGTAGAGGCAATCTTGTCTATTTCATCGATGTAGATGATTCCGTACTGGGCCTTTTCGATGTCACCGTCCGCCTCCTTGACCAGGTCCCTGACCAGGTCTTCCACGTCGCCGCCCACGTAGCCTGTTTCACTGAACTTGGTGGCATCGCCCTTGACGAATGGCACCCCAAGCTTTGCAGCAATCAGCTTGATGAGATAGGTCTTGCCGACACCAGTCGGCCCTATCAGGATGATGTTGTTCTTGATATTGCCTACCGGCAGCCGGTTTTTCCCCCGTTTTTCCATGTAGGCAATCTTCTTGAAGTGCGTACATATTTTGGTGGCCAGGACCGCCTTTGCAGCGCTCTGTTTGACAACGTACTCGTCAAGATAGGCCTCCAGTTCCTCGGGCATTATATCAAAACAGGAGGCGCTGCCCTTTTTCCCAGGGGTGTTTTCGGTAAATTCCGAATCTCCGGGGCGGACCTGCTTGGGAATAACCATCTGAGAAATGACCTTTACCTTGCCGCCGTATTTCTTGGTAAGGTAGTCGCTTATCTCCTTCTCCAGGTTTTTCTGGGAAGGAAAAGAATGCTTCTCGGAATCGTCTTCATTCCTTTCTGCCGGGATACTGCCGCCGGGACACAGCTTGGCCGCATCATCCTTGGCCGGTCCTTGATTGCTGACCTTTTTTCTTTCCTGATTACGAGAATCCGCCTTGTGCGGATATTCTCCTTTTTTATCCATGTTTGTGAATTTAACACAGGCCATATTTCTTCTCAACTTTATGGACTTTTTATTTTCCATGTTTTCCGTTACCATTGTCTATCTCGTCCTGGAAAAATCCAGGCTGAATCGGGGTAAGGCTCAGCAGGGCTGTCACGTCGCCAATGACCGCAGGCACTGCCTGTCCTGCCTTTGACGCGCAGAAGACAACCAAGCAGAGCCTGTTCCCCTTTCCATAACTCAAAACCGCAAGAGGAAAAAATGAGCAAATCCCGAATGCAGAATGTTCTCGTCCTGGATTTCGGCTCCCAGACCACCCAGCTTATTGCCAGAAGGGTCAGGGAAGCCCAGGTATATTGTGAAATACACCCCTACAATATAAGTATCCAGGAAATAAAGGCAATGTCGCCAAAGGGCATCATTCTCTCAGGCGGCCCGTCCAGCGTATATGACAAGGACGCACCCATGGTCTCCAGGGAACTTTTCGACCTGGATATACCCGTACTGGGGATCTGCTACGGCATGCAGCTGACCACCCTGCTGCTTGGAGGAAGGGTGGAAAAAAGCAGCAGGAGGGAATACGGGCATGCAAAGCTGATAATTGACCAGCCCGATAAGATCTTTCACGGCCTTGCACAGGGAGGGATAGGACACCAGGTGTGGATGAGCCACGGCGACAGGGTGGAAGAAATCCCGGCGGGTTTTCATGTAATAGCCCACAGTGAATCATGTCCCATTGCTGCCATGGCACACGAAAGCCGCCCTATCTACGGCGTACAGTTCCACCCCGAGGTGGCGCATACCGAGATAGGAATGGATGTCCTGACCAATTTCCTGTTCAAGGTCTGCTCCTGCACGCCTGACTGGACCATGCGTTCATTTGTATCCTCCGCGGTAGAGGAAATAAGAAAAAAGGCAGAGGGCAGAAAGGTCATCTGCGCCCTTTCAGGAGGGGTTGATTCCACAGTCACTGCTCTTCTGATCAACAGGGCCATAGGAGACAACCTCACCTGCATATTTGTCAACAACGGACTCCTCAGGAAAAACGAGGCAGAGGTGGTTCTTGCATTCCTGAAGCAGTTCAAGCTCAATGTCAGGTACGTGGATGCAGAGGATAGGTTCCTATCCAGGCTCAAGGGGGTGGAGGACCCGGAAAAAAAGAGAAAGATCATCGGCACCGAGTTCATAAAGGTCTTCGAAGAGGAGGCCTCAAGGATAGAACACGTGGACTTTCTCGCCCAGGGCACCCTTTATCCGGATGTTATAGAAAGTGTTTCCTTCAAGGGGCCGTCCGCCACTATAAAGAGCCATCACAACGTGGGGGGTCTTCCAGAGGTGATGAAGCTGGAACTCATTGAGCCCTTGAGGGAACTTTTCAAGGACGAGGTGAGAAAGGCGGCAGAAGAGCTGGGCATGCCTTATGAACTGGTGAACAGGCATCCCTTTCCAGGGCCCGGCCTTGCCATAAGGATACTTGGAGAAGTCACCCGGACAAGGCTTTCCATTCTCAGGGAGGCAGATGCCATAGTACTCGAGGAAATGAAAGAATCCCAGTGGTACTGGAAGGTCTGGCAGTCCTTTGCCGTGCTGCTTCCCATACGCACGGTGGGCGTCATGGGAGACGAGCGCACCTATGACCACGTGGTGGCCGTCCGGGTGGTGGACAGCCTGGATGCCATGACGGCAGACTGGTCAAAGCTGCCCTACGAGCTCCTGGGCAGGATATCAAACCGCATCATAAACGAGGTAAAGGGAGTAAACAGGGTCTGTTATGACATCAGTTCCAAACCGCCGGCAACCATTGAGTGGGAATAACAATGGCCAGCTTCACTCACCTTCATCTACACACTGAGTACAGCCTCCTGGACGGCGCAATAAGGCTCAAGGACCTGTTCCCAAAGGCCAGGGAATACGGCTATAACGCCCTGGCCATAACCGACCACGGAAACATGTTCGGGGCCCTCAAGTTTTACCAGCAGGCCGTGAAGGAGGGCATAAAACCCATAATGGGATGTGAACTCTATGTCGCGCCCAAGCACAGGAAGGACAGGAGCGCCCGGAGACAGAGCGAGGCGGCATACCACCTGGTCCTTTTGGCCATGAACAACACCGGCTACAAAAACCTCATGAAACTGGTAACTCTGGCCAATTTCGAAGGTTTTTACTACAAGCCCAGGGTAGACAAGGAACTGCTTCAGGAATTCAACCAGGGCTTGATTGCGCTTTCCGCCTGTCTGCACGGCGAAGTTTCCCACGCCTTCCTGCGAGGCGATGAAAAGGGCGCAAGGGCCCTTGCGGAAACATATGCCAGCATTTTCAAGGACAGGTTCTACCTGGAGCTTCAGGAAAACGGCATACCCGAGCAAAAGGATGTGAACGAGGCCCTGGTGTCCCTGGGTAAAAGCCTCGGCATTCCCCTTGTTGCCACAAATGACTGCCACTACCTGAACAGGGAGGACGCAGAGGCCCACGACGTACTTCTCTGCATCCAGACAGGAAAGACCGTGGATGACCCGAAACGCATGAAGTTTTCCACTGACAGGCTCTTTTTTGCAGATCCGTCGGAAATGGCCAGACGTTTTTCCTGGTTCCCGGAGGCCATATTCAATACACAGGAAATAGTAAACAAGTGTCAGGTGGAAATAGAGACGGGTAAGCACCATTTTCCCATCTTCAGGATGGATTCCAGCCTGAGCTACGAAGAAGAATTTGAAAGGCAGGCTGCAGAAGGCCTTGAGGAAAGGCTCATCGATGACAACATAGATAAAGAGCAGGAGGAAGTATACAGGGCCAGATTCCGGGAAGAAATAGACATCATAAAGGAAAAGGGGTTTGCGTCCTATTTTTTAATAGTGGCGGATTTCATAAACTGGGCCAAGGCCAGGGGCATTCCGGTCGGCCCCGGCAGGGGTTCGGCTGCAGGTTCCCTTGTGGCCTATTCCATGAAAATAACTGACATAGATCCGGTCAAATACGGTCTCTTCTTTGAAAGGTTTCTCAATGCAGAAAGGGTTTCGCTGCCTGATATAGACGTGGACTTCTGCATGTCCAGGCGGGACGAGGTTATCAGGTATGTCACAGAACGCTACGGCGGCGAAGACCACGTGGCCCAGATCATCACCTTCGGTCAGATGAAGGCCAGGGCAGTAATCAGGGATGTGGGCAGGGGGCTCGGCATGCCCTATCAGGAGGTGGACAAAATCGCCAAACTCGTGCCGGAGCGCCTGAACATCAGCCTGGACTCTGCCCTTGAAATGGAACCCAAGCTCAGGGAACTCCAGGAAAAGGACCAGCGGGTAGCAAAGCTTCTCACCGTGGCCAGGGCACTTGAGGGCCTTCCCAGACATTCTTCCACCCATGCGGCAGGAGTTGTCATCTCGGACAAACCCATGGTGGAATACCTGCCCCTTACCAAGGGACAGGAAGACGAGACAGTAACCCAGTTCGACATGAAGGACGTGGAGAAGGTCGGGCTTATAAAATTTGATTTTCTCGGGCTCAAGACCCTGACTGTAATAGATACTGCCTTGCAGCTCATTGAAAAACATCACGGCAAACACATAAACCTTTCCAAGATCAGCCTGGATGATCCGGCCACATTCAAACTCCTTTCGGAAGGAGATACCACTGGCGTTTTCCAGCTGGAGAGTTCAGGCATGAAGGATCTCATCCGAAGGATGAAGCCCTCCACCTTTACGGACCTCATAGCACTGGTTGCCCTTTACAGGCCCGGCCCCCTTGAAAGCGGCATGGTAGACGATTTTGTAAAGAGAAAACACGGCGAGGTGGAAGTGGAATATCTCCTTCCAGAGCTTGAGCCCATACTCAAGGAGACATACGGGGTTATAGTCTACCAGGAACAGGTCATGAAGATTGCACAGGTCCTTGCCGGATACAGCCTTGGAGAGGGCGATCTGCTGAGAAGGGCCATGGGCAAAAAGATCCCCGAGGTCATGGACGCCCAGAAGGAACGATTCATGAAGGGCGCCCTGGAAAATGGAATTGACCCGAAAAAGGCAGAGACCATCTTTGATCTCATGGCAAAATTTGCAGGATACGGCTTCAACAAGAGCCATTCCGCCGCATATGCAATGATCTCCTATCAGACTGCCTGGCTCAAGACCCATTATCGGGTCCCCTTCATGGCATCTCTTCTTTCCAACGAACTCGGCAGCACCGACGGGGTAGTCAAATTTCTGTCAGAATGCCGATCAAGCGGTATCCGTGTCCTTCCCCCGGACATCAATGCCAGCCGCATAGATTTTACCATTGAGGCAGATGCCATTCGTTTCGGCCTTGCGGCCGTCAAGAATGTAGGTACCAGTGCCATAGAAGTCATTACAGGTGAAAGGGACAGAAACGGCCCCTTCAGGGACCTGGAAGATTTTGTAACCCGGGTAGATCTCAGGAAGGTCAACAGGCGGGTGATGGAAAGCCTGATAAAATGCGGGGCCATGGACTGCTTCGGCCTCAACAGGTCCCAGCTCATGGAAGTGCTTGACGATGCCATTGATTTCGGCCATGCCAAGCAGAAAGATAGATGCATGGGGCAAAAAAGCCTCTTTGATGCAATGCCTGACAAAAAGGCTGCAGGCTCCGTATCCTTCAAGATTCCGGACATGGAAGAATGGCCTGAGATGGAAAGGCTTTCCATGGAAAAGGCAGCCCTGGGCTTTTACATAAGCGGCCATCCCCTGGATCATTTCCAGGCCGATATGGAGCGCCTGGCAGGCGTTAATACGGAAAACCTGGCAGACCTTCCAGATGGCTCACGGACAGGTATTGCAGGCATAATCAGGAACAAGAAGGAAAAGATCACCAAAAAGGGGGACAAGATGGCCTTTCTTGTCCTGGAAGACCTGCTGGGATCGGTGGAAATCCTCTGTTTTCCCGAAGTCTATTCAAAAACCAAGGAGATGACCGAAAGCGACAAGCCATTATGGATAGAAGGTTTTCTCAAGAAGGAAGGCGACCTGTCATCAAACAACGTCAACAGCAAGATCGTAGCGGAAAGGATTGAACTGCTGGAAGACGCATGCCGGAGGAAGACCACTGGCATAAGCATAGAACTCAGAGATGACATGACAGGCATATCGGTACTGCCTGAGCTGAAAACAATACTTAAAAGGAACAGGGGCACGTATCCTGTCACCATAGAGGTAACCGTCAGAGGAAGGGGGACGGTTCAGCTGAGCCTGCCAGATGATTACAAGACAAGCAATAACCCTGAAACAGCGGGCCTGATAAACAATCTCCTGGGTTATCCTGCCTTCAAGCCTGTTTATGAAAATAACGGGGCCTGAAACCTCCTGCAAAAGGCAGCTCCCCGACAGGCGGGATGGCCTGCAAGGCCGAAAACTCAGGGCCCATCCGAGGTCTTGGAAAGCTCTATCTCCCTGAGCCTTACATATTCATAGAGTTTCTTCTCTTCATTCCCCTTGAGAATGAATTTCAGGGCCACTTCGAACCACCTTTTATTGTCAATAGAGGTCTCCTTGGACCGCACAACTTCTCCCTCGGAGATCTCGAATTCATCCCATATCTTCTGGCTGTTGACCTTTAAAACGAGCCTTAAAGGCCCTATCCTGGCCCTTAACGGGGGAGGCTTTGCAAAACGCCTCGGCTCCAGGTAAAAGCACACACCGCCAAGGCTCACATCCTTTATGGAGCCGGCAAAACGGACGGGCACCCGCTTTCTGCCGGGCTTGCCGGTCTTAACAGGGGCCTTCTTCGGCACCACGAGCAGGCAGCCCGAAGGCACCGGTATCCTGAAAAACTGCCTTCTTTCATTTACCACCAGAAGCTCAGGATACGAGACAACTATGCTGGAGGCATCTTCCCTTTGAAAATTAGTGACCAGGTAGGAATAGGGATAACCTGGAAACCTGTATTGAATAAACAGCCGCCCCTGTAGCCCGGGCCAGTCTACCGGCCTGTCCAGTTCCAGGTAATTTTTGTCTGCACTGATTACTATGGAAGGTGATGACTTGTAACCAGGGGCAAGAAATTCAATGATGGTCCTCCTGTCTTTAATCTCCTTCAGTTCCTGCTCTATGATTCCCCGGTTGGATGTATACTTATACGCATCTCCCTTGAAAACCCATGACTTTTCAGTTGCTGGTCCGGGTCTCAGTTCTTCCAGTTCTACAAGTCTCATTTTATTTCATCCCAGTTTTTTCCCCAGCCCACGGCCACCTTCAGCGGTACCAGAAGATCCACGACTCCTTCCATGGTCTCCTTCAAAAGGGAGGCCGTAGTTTCATGCTCTGCCTCAGGGCACTCTGCTATCAGTTCATCGTGAACCTGCAGGAGGAGCCTTGTCTCTGGTTCCTTTTCTCTGAATCGTTCTGCTGCCTTGAGCATTGCCAGTTTTATTATATCGGCAGCACTGCCTTGTATGGGCGTGTTGATGGCAGTTCTTTCTGCAAACTGCCTTATTATTCTGTTTCGGCTCTTTATCTCCTTTATATAACGCCTCCTGCCCAGAATTGTTTCAACAAACCCCTGCCTTCTGGCCTTTTCGACTATCCTGGTCATGAACTTCTTGACTCCGGGGTACTTGTCGAAATAGGTATCTATGAATCTTTTGGCCTCTTTCCTTCCTATACCAAGCTCTTTGGCCAGGCCGTAAGCGCTCATGCCGTAAATGATGCCGAAATTGACGGTCTTGGCAACCCGGCGCATCTCCATGGTGACAAATTCAGGCTCCACATCAAATATCTGGGCTGCAGTCCTGCGGTGTATGTCCTCACCTGCCCTGAAGGCCTTTATAAGGTTCTCATCTTCGGAGTAATGGGCCAGGACTCTGAGATCTATCTGGGAATAGTCTGCAGAAACCAGGAGATTTCCCTTGGAAGCCACAAATAGGGCCCTTATCCGCCTGCCCTCTTCTGTCCTTACAGGTATGTTCTGGAGATTGGGCTCGCTGGATGAAAGCCTGCCGGTAGCAGTCACTGTCTGGTTGAAGGAGGTATGAATCCGGCCGGTCTCAGGATTTATCTCCTTTTCCAGACCGTCCACGTAGGTGGACTTGAGCTTAGAAAGGTTCCTGTATTCCAGCAGTTTTTCCGGAAGGGGATGAATCTTGGCCAGGCTTTTAAGCACCTCCACGTCTGTGGAATAGCCCGTCTTCTTCTTGGTCTTTTTCAGCTGCGGCAGATTTAGTTCCTGGAACAAGACCTCTGCAAGCTGCTTTGTGGACTTGATATTGAATTCATGGCCGGCGAGCTCGAATATTTCCCTTTCCAGTTTTTCAAGCCTTTTTGCAAACTCCTTTCTGAGTTCTGCCA
Source organism: Deltaproteobacteria bacterium (assembly GCA_027028245.1). Classification (GTDB taxonomy): domain Bacteria; phylum Desulfobacterota; class Dissulfuribacteria; order Dissulfuribacterales; family QOAL01; genus QOAL01. The sequence goes on along the minus strand of JALVJO010000128.1, from coordinate 2,061 downwards.
AACCGGCCCTGTCCACCAAAATCCCGTTTATTTCCATGTCTGCCAGAACCGGAATAAGGGGGACCTCTACCTCTGAATAGAGCTTCCAGAGACCCTTTTCCCTAAGTTCCCGGTGGAACTTCTCCTTGACCACGCACGTAACGTGCACGTCTTCACAGGCATACTCCTTTGCCTTTTCAAGGCTGACGTGTGAAAAGTTTTGACTCCTGGTAAGGCCCCTGGTGACTTCCTTGTAGGAAATCATCTTGTGACCCAGGGTGTCCCTTGCAATCTCGTCCAGATTGTGCCTTCTCCTGGTGGGGTCCAGCAGGTACGAGGCCACCATGGTATCCCCGGAAATATTTCGGATTTCAAGGCCATGCCTCCTGAGCACTATCAGGTCATACTTGATATTCTGGCCGATCTTCTTAAGGGATTCATCTTCCAGAAGAGGCCCAAGCTGCCTTGCAGCAGCTTCCATGTCCAGCTGGGACTCACTGGTATCATGTCCAATGGGCAGGTATGCAGCCTCAGGGGGATCAAAACAGAGGCTTATTCCTACAAGGCGTGCTTCCATGGGATGCTGACTGGTGGTCTCTGTATCTATAACGAGTTGTGGCTTTGCCCTGTTCCGCTTCAGCCAGTATTCAAGCTCTTTTTCCTCCTGGATGAGCCTGTAGGCGTCATAGGACAATACCTTTTGTGTTGAAACCATGGGGATAAGGCTTTCAAAATCCAGTTCCCTGAAGAGTTCCAGGAGCCTCTTTTCATCCATATTTCTCCTTCGGTAGGCATCAAGCTCAAGTTTCACCGGCACCTGCGAATCAAGGGATGCAAGTCTTTTCCAAAGGGGAAGCTCCTTTTGCGAATCAAGAAGCCTCTCCTTGAGCCTGCCCTTTTTAAGGCCTTCCAGTCTTTCCAGGAGATTTTCCACTGACTGGTACTCTGAGACAAGTTTCACTGCAGTCTTGGGACCTACCCCCGGGACTCCGGGGATATTGTCAGAACTGTCTCCTGCCAGGCTCAAGACATCCTTGAATTGCTCTGGTTTTATCCCGTATCGCTCCTTGAAGAGCCTGAGATCAATGGTCTCATCCTTCATGGGGTCCCAGATTGCGATGTTTTCCGAAATCAGCTGCATCAGGTCCTTGTCGCCGGAAACTATGATCACCTTTTTGCCCAACTTTTCTCCAAAGAATCTTGCCAGGGTAGCTATGATGTCGTCTGCTTCAAAACCCTGCACCTCGAGCTGAGGCAGTCCAAGGGCGTCAACGAGTCTCCTCACAAAGGGGACCTGAACGGAGAGATCCTCGGGCATGGGCGGCCTGTTTGCCTTGTAATCCTTGTAAAGTTCATGCCTGAAGGTGGGCCCCTTGGCGTCCCAGGTTACAGCTATGTATTCGGGAGACCTTTCCCTGAGTATCTTGAGCAGCATGTTGGTGATTACGTAGACGGCCCTGGTGGGAACTCCCTTAGAACTGGTAAATTCTCTGGGTGTGGAGAAAAAGGCCCGGTAAAGGTAGGAGCTGCCGTCTATGAGGTAAATGGGTGAATCATCTCTTTTTTGTTCCATTGGAGCCGCCTTGTGGCCCTTGCAGGAAGCCCTGGTGAAGTACCTGGAACCGCCTGAGAGCTTGTTTGACTTTTAATAGCAGTTTAAGTATCCTGCCGGGTTGGAAAAGTAAAGGGAGAGCAGGAAATATGTCCACAGTAGTAGTTGTAGGAACCCAGTGGGGAGATGAAGGCAAGGGCAAGATAGTTGACTTGCTCACGGAGTACGCTGATCTGATCGTAAGATTCCAGGGCGGTAATAATGCAGGCCATACCCTGGTGGTGGACGGTGAAAAATTCATATTTCACCTGATTCCCTCGGGCATTCTCTACCAGGACAAGAAATGCGCAGTAGGAAACGGCGTAGTACTGGATCCGGCAGTCTTCATAGAGGAACTTAGGGAGCTTGAAGAAAAGGGACTTCCGGTAACTCCCCAGCGCCTGACCATCAGTGAAAACACCCATCTCATAATGCCCTATCACAAGGCACTGGACCATGCCAGGGAGGCTGCAAAATCAGAAGGGAAAAAG
>JALVJO010000127.1 GCA_027028245.1 Deltaproteobacteria bacterium | reverse complement strand
ATGAAGGGGAGCGCCCAGCTCTTTTCCCTTTTCCACCACTTCCTTTTTGGTCATATCTATCAGGGGGGTTTCAATAATAATATTTGTTTCCGGCCTTGTTCCCTCACTTATCAGCCTGTTATAGGCCTGGAAATAACTCTTTCTGCAGTCGGGATAACCTGAACTGTCCACTTCCGTGGCACCGATATAGATCCTCGTGGCCCCTGCAACTTCCGCCCACGAAACCGCAATGGCAATTATATGGGTATTTCTGAAGGGAACATATGTCACGGGAATACCTTGATCTGCCAGCTGGTTTTCAGGCACCTTGTATTTGTCATCGGTTAGTGCAGAGCCTCCTATCTGGGCCAGGTAGCCGATATCTGCCACTAATCTTTTTCTTACCTGGTAATAATCGGCAATTTCTCGGAATGCCCGAAGTTCTCGTGCCTGGGTCCTCTGGCCGTAATTCACATGGAGAAAACCCATCCGTTTTCCATGTATCCTTTCAGCTATTGCGGCACATACACAGCTGTCCAGGCCGCCGCTCACAAGACAAATGGCTTCTACTTCTTCAGACATGGCAAATATAAAAACTTTCCTTAAATCTGTATTTTATTTTGGCCAGCGTATCCTTTTATAACCACCATTGCATCCTGCTACAAATAAAATATCCCTTTGATTTTTCCAAGGGGAGTATTCCCGGTTTGTTTTTGAGCGAAGAAGGGCAAGGATTGGTGTAATCCATTTTTTCATCCATGCCACTACGTGAAGCAGCTACTTCCATTTTCTTTTGCTGTGACAAAAATTTCTTCAATTATCTCTTTTGATTGTCTTGGATCATTTCTATTTCTCCTTGTGAAATAATCGATCTTATCCAATCCGGGAAAAATAATTGTCGTCGGGCCGGACTTATAGTTGACGCTGATCAGAATCTGACATCCCGGAATCAGCACCGGAGCTGGAAGATATGGATATACTGGATGTTATTCAGGAACCTTTTGACGACGGATGGCCCGGTAATGAAGAACCATTTCACACCATAAATTGAAGAGCAGGACACTCACAACCGGCAACAGAAAACCTGTGCCTTTTTTGTCGATTGCAGGCACCCATACCTGATTTAGAGCTATTATTCCTCAAAGATGGTGCTAGTTGATCCTGTATTCCCCTTACGGTCTAAATATAATTTCAGACTGAAACAGGGAGGAGGTGAAACAATAATTTCACCTCCGCAGGATCGATTATCAAAAAGCAATTTCTTGCCATCTCCTTGTTGAGGGGCCAGATGAAACGCGATGCACCGTGCCTGCCGCCCGTCAGTCCCCGATTGGACAGACGGGCCGGCTCAGGCCGCCGTTACCGGATCCCCGCTGCACAGTCACTGCTTTTCCGCCCCATCTTCTCCGTGTCCAGCCTCCTCGTAACCGGTCACCATGGCCTTGAAATGGACCAGCGGCGTATGTCCCAGTGTTGCAAGATAACAGTGGATCAAAAGAAATGCAGTGAAAAAGAAAAAGAGCAGAACATGGGTGGTATCAACCACCTTGATACCACCCAGCATGTTGATGTATTCACTGTAACTCTTGATCTTCCAGAGCAGGACACCGGTGACCATCTGGGCGGGCAGAAAGATGAACATTATCGTCAGGTAGGCCAGTTGCTGCATGGCATTGAACTTGGTGTCCGGCGTCATATCATGGGGATTGGGCTTGCCGAGGAAAAAGCCGTAGCCGTAATAAATGGCCTGGCGCACCGCCATGGCGGCCGACTTGCGGAGATCCGGGATATAGATCCGCACCCGGCCGGAACCGATGTAGTAGACCAGCCAGACAAAGTAAGCGGCGATCACGATGAAACCGACAAAATTGTGCAGGCTGATCGCCCGGCGCAGCGGCATGAGGTGCAGTATCTCCGCGTACCGGATCTGAAAACCGGTCAGGATCAGAAGCACGAAGCCAAATGCGTTGATCCAGTGCCAAACCCGTACCGGCGCCGGATGGATGTAGACCAAGTGTTCACGTGTACCTGCCATGATAGAACCTCCCTTGTTCTCCGCAGACTGTTGCGATGCGGCGGTCATGCCTGTTGCTGGTTCCTGCTGCGACGGGATCCGGTTATCCATGCTCTCTGATCTCATGACGTTTCCTCCCCTTTGTTCTTCCTGCGCAGTGGGATGGTCAGGATCCTGGCTGTGAGGTGCAGCCCAACCGCACACGCGCTGCCGGCAAGGATCAGCAGGCCGATCCGGTCCATGAGTTTCATCCGTGTTCCCCCCAGGAGATAAAAATGGTTGACATAGTAGGTTTCGAGCACGGCACGGTCCACTCTGTAGCTGTCCACTGTGCCGTCATCCCGGTTGAAGACCACCTCCACGGTATTGAAATAGGGTGAGCTGGCGGAGTGGCACTTCTGGCAGGTCTTCTGGGCAGTGCCCTTGTTGACATGATGGGCGATGGAGCTGATGTCCGCCACCAGCTCGGCATGGAAGACAGGGTGGATGTTTTTCTGCCTCAGCAGCAGGGTCAGGTTCTCGAATTCGTCCGGATCGAGAATACTATTGCCATCCTTGTCCACGACCTTCATCAGCTGGTTAAAATCTGTCCCCAGGAGCTTGAACAGACGGTTGCTGTCGTAATAACTGTTGCTCACCAAGTCGTAGATCCTCAGGTTGATATGCCGTGGCACATCGGGTGCATGGCAGACCACACACTCCACGTGGGCAAAATGGGTAGACCTGGAAGGCAACAACTCATGGAACTGATAGGGATTGTGGCACTTAAGACAGATTGAGTTTTCCCGTTCCGTGACCGAGGCCCCCTCCATCTGGCGGACATAGTGATAGCCGTGACAGGCATAACAGGTCATGGTGATTCCCTTGGTTCGCAACTTCATGTGCACGGAATTTTTAAAATCCTCTCCCGCCTGTTCATGGCATGAGGCACAGCAGACCTTCTTGAGATTCTTCTTGTGCGGCACATCGTTGTCGTAGTTGAGTTCCTCGATATCGGAATGACAGTCGACGCAGGTGATGCCGTTGCGATTATGCACCGATTTATCGAACTTCTCCTCATCCACATAGAGCGACTCGGTGATCTCGGTATTGAGGATATTGTCTGTGCTCTCCTTGGTCAGGCTTGCATCGCCATGGCAGTCAAAACACTCGGAATTGTCGATGGCCAGACTTCGCAGTGGACACAGGCAGCAGACAGCCAGGAGCAGGAGCCCCCAAGCATATGGTGATCCAGTTTTTCGTTGCATGATATTCTCCCCCTTTTTGTCGTAGCATTGTCAGAAGTTGTCCGACTCTTACAACCAGAACATGCTACTGCAAACACAAACAGAAATAACACTAATTGAAACTTTTTTCTAGCACTTTTTTCTATTTTAAATTATTTCGTCTGGGGTATCAACCACGTTTAAAATGGCAGTACGATTTGGCATGTCAACCAGGTAGAAGTCATCTTGACGCTTCGAATTCTTTTGGACAGGGTTTAACTGTGACTCCTTTTTTGTTCCTGTAAGGGATAGGGTCCTTGATTCCTGCTTCCATGAAGCCCTTCAGCCTGAGCAGACAAGAATCGCAGACTC
>JALVJO010000126.1 GCA_027028245.1 Deltaproteobacteria bacterium | reverse complement strand
GGTGTGCCGAAATGAAATCCAGGTTCTGGTAGACGGCATCAGCGGTTCCCTGGTACCAGTCAGCGGCGTGAAGCCCCTTGAACGGGGGGAGAATGGTAATGCCCCTGTGCCGTCCTATCATGTCCCAGGAGGCCCCTGTCCCGATGTGTTCCACAAGGGAGCTGGATCTGTACTGGCTCAGGATTCCGACTCTCTGAATGCCGGAAAACATGAGGTTGCTCAAGGGAAAATCTATGAATCTGTAGAGGCTTCCAAAGGGGACCGTGGACTTGGGCCTGTAAAAGGTCAGGATGCCGAGCTCACCTACACGTCCCCCGGCCAGTATCATCGCGATGGTCTTAGCCATAATCTAATATGCCCTGATCAATCCAGATGTTTCATGAACAGTTTTATTAAAAGCTTGGTATCAAAATCCTGTGAAAATTTTTCAGGCAGGTTTTTCAAGGGAATCTCGGCCCTGGCACTCTGTTTATGGCCGCCTGCCGGGCCGTATTTTCCCAGGACCCTTTCAGCAAGCTTGCCCGCATTTTTTTTGTAGCCATCACATCTGAAAACCACAATCAGTTTTTCTCCGACCTGCCCGGATACGATAACCCAGCCTATGTCGTGTACATGGGTGAGAAAATCCGCAATGACCACCAATATGTCAGGGTTGCCGATCCTTCCGATATGTACGTAAATCCTGTGCTTGTGAACCTTGAGATTGGAAAAGGCCGTCCTGAAGTATTTGAGCTCAGACCTTCGGATGTCCGACTGCTCGATCTTGTTCAGCCAATACTGGTTTATCCTTTTGAACAGGTTTTGAAAACATGATACGTCATAGGTAGTGGCCTTTTTGGTGAAATTATGGGTGTCTACCTTTATCCCGTAGAATAATGCAGTGGCAAGGGCAGCAGCAGGTTTGATGCGGGCCGCCTTCAGGTATTCGCTCATCATGGTGCACACGGCCCCGTATTCATCCCTGATGTCAATGAAATCAGCTGTCCAGCCTTCTGTCAGGGGATGGTGGTCAATTACCGCGTTGAACTGCAGGTGCGCGAACTCTTTTCTGTGGGGCGGCTGTGAGTCCAGCAGGACGAATTTGGTGTAGTCTTCTTTTTTTGTTCCCCTTAGGGGCTGCATGGGTATCTTCAGGATATTCTTCATGGCCAGGTTGTTGAGCCTCTTAATCTGATTTGGGTGAACAATAGTTATCTCGCTCACTCGGCGGCTGAGAAGCCTTTTTACCGCAAACGCCGAGGCCATGGAATCCGGGTCTGCAACAATAACGATCAGGACCCTGTCCTCCCTTTTGAAAAGAGCAAGGAGATTCTTCAACCTTTCCTTGTTTGAGAGCCTTTTGTTCTGGCGAAAGGCATGAAGAACAGAAGACGCTTCTGGGTCTGAATTAAGGGATTTATTCATAAAGACGGTTGTACCTCTTGGTTCAAGGATAATTTGGCCTTTATTTGGTAGTCAAGAAGTTTTTTTTGACCGGCATAGTCACGACTGACAGGTTCTTTTGAGATAGATTTTCTCTTTTTGTCTACCGAAGACCTGACTTTCTCAAGAGACATCTAACTTCCCGAAGGCCTTCTTAGATTAACGATGGAGTGTAACTTCTCAATAAGTCCTCGCTTACTTTCCCTCCATCATGCCCTGGAGTTGTTTCATAAACTGGGTCATGTCAGGCTGCTGAGCTCCGCCATCATGAGACGCGGGAGACGGGGCAGCAGAAGATGCACCATGAGGGGTCATACCGCCACGCTGCGGCATGCCAGCCATGGGCTTTCCCTGAACCAGCGACTGTATCATCATCCTTGCCTGCTCCTTGGCCATCTTATCGGCTTCGGGACTGACCTCAAGATGAATTCCCGCAGGCGGCTGAAATTTTTTATCAGGTATTGGTCCCTTTTTTATGGACACCGCCTCTTCCACATGTTTCATGCCCATCATGTTACTTTCTGTCTTTAGGGGAAAACCCGTACCCTCAATCGTATATATCCTTATGCCCTGCATGGATGTTACGTCACACGTATATCCCATGATTTTTGCGGCCTTGTGTTTAACTGCACCGTTCATGCCATTCATTATGGCGGCGCCCATCTTTTTGGCATTCTCCAGGACCTTCTTTTTATCAGCACTGGAGAGCCTATTGTATTCCTCCATCATGTACTTAACCGGGTTTACAATCCTGGTCCCGGTTCTTTCAACAAGATCAATATCGTAAATCCAGTCCGGAGTGGTTATCTCAACCCGCTCTGTTTTCCGGGTCATGCCCATGATATGCATTGAAAGCTTTTCATAAGATGCTTCGTATTTCCCATGCCCTTTAACATAGGTGGTACGCGTGCCGCTCTGCATGCCGCTGATTCTGTACTCTATGGTTGCTGAATCAAAGGGCAGCCTCTTTTCCCACGGTGCCGGTTCGTCTCCAAAAAATGAAGCTATTGCAACGGAGTTCATCATAAGAAATGCCAAAAACAGTGCCCCTGCTACTAAGGTATTTTTTTCTTTCATAACTGTTCTCCTCTTAAAATAATTGTCCCCGATCTCGCATGGCGTAACTAACATGGACTGCTTTTAAAGCGCTCTTGCATGGAAGGCGAAAAGTGGAGCAGAAAGGCCATCGACATTCCGCCCCGGACGGAAAGTCCATATTTCAGCCCTGCTGCCATTCCAAGTAGAAATAACCAGGCTGTTGAATACCACGTAGATCCGGGAAACGCTATCCCCTTGATATCGTATCTGCTCATAAGGCGCCGCATATATGGCGTTGTCAGATTCTTGAGAAATGGAGGTTTCCGGGCCTGTTTTGAAACAAATTGATCGAGTACATCATAAGTGGTACTCTCTTTAAGGAGGTGAAAACATGCCTGCAAAGAGTCCGCGATTGAATGTTGTACTTGATAAGGAAATTTTTGAGGTCCTTGACGAAATTTCAAGGAAAAAGGGAATTTCTCGCTCACTTCTTGCCCGTGACCTTATCAAAGAAGCCTTGGAGCTATATGAGGATATTTACTGGGACAAGGCGGCTGGAAAGCGCGATGAAAGTTTTGCCTTAGAATCTTCTCTATCGCATGATGAAGTGTGGGATTAAGGGGAAGGGGTGGCATACCGAATATTTTATCATCCCGATGTCAGAAAAGAAGACCTACCTTCCATCCCCTCCAATATTAAAGACCGCATCAAAAAGGCAATTGAAGAGCGGCTTCTGAAAGAGCCATTAAAATATGGCCATCCCCTCAAAAGAAGTTTAAGAGGTTATAGAAAATTGAGGGTGGGCGATTACAGGATAATTTTCCGAGTAGAAAAAAAGGCCATTATGGTCCTTAAGATCGGGCACAGGAAAGAGGTTTATAACAGGGTAGGGGTGCGTTTTTAAGTTAAAATCATAAGCTTGTTCTTTTTAATGGTGTGAAATTACGTGAGATTCCTAAGATATTTCACTAATTTAAAAATATCTGTGCTAGGATTTGATGAATCAATCTCTCGATTATATTTGGGAGGAACCAGAAAAATGAAAGTAACTGTCATCGTAGAAAAAGATGAACACGGATATTATGCCTTCTGTCCAGAGCTTCCAGGGTGTCATTCCCAAGGAGACTCCACGGAAGAAGCACTTGAAAATGTTAAAGAGGCAGTGGATCTTTACTTGGAAATCCTTCCTCTGGGGAAAGGCT
>JALVJO010000125.1:2776-29253 GCA_027028245.1 Deltaproteobacteria bacterium | reverse complement strand
AAAAATATCTGATACCGAGACAGATAAAGGAAAATGGCTTGAAGGTCGGTCAACTCGAGATTTCCAGCCGGGCCCTGGACATGATTATTTCAGAATACACCGAGGAAGCCGGGCTCCGGGAACTGGAGAGGCAGATAGGGGCAGTCTGCAGAAAGATGGCCTGCAAGGCGGCTGAAGGAGATAAGGGTCCTTTCAAGGTTACGGCGGGCAATCTCCATAAATATCTCGGGCCGCCGAAGTTCATTTCGGATTTCATCCGGGAAGAGAGCCAGGTCGGCGTGGCAACCGGCCTTGCCTGGACCGCCTATGGAGGAGAAGTCATGAGGATAGAGGTCCAGGCAATGCCCGGCAAGGGCAATCTCATGCTCACAGGCCTTCTTGGAGACGTGATGAAGGAATCTGCACAGGCAGCTCTCAGCTGGGCAAGGGCCAAGGCAAAAAGGCTCGGGTTAAAGCCAAAACAATTCGATGAAACCGATCTCCATATCCATGTTCCCTCAGGGGCCATACCCAAGGACGGGCCCTCTGCCGGCATCACCATGACAGCGGCCCTGGTATCAGCACTTCTGGAGCGTCCTGTAAACAAGGATTATGCCATGACCGGCGAAATAACACTCACCGGGAGAGTTTTGCCCATCGGAGGCCTCAAGGAAAAGGCGATAGCTGCCCTTAGAGAAAACATACCCTTTGTGATCATCCCGGAAAAGAACATCAAGGATCTGGACGAGATCCCTGAGAAGATCAGGCGGAAGCTGGAATTCAAACCAGTGACAAACATGGATCAGGTGTTGGATATGGTTCTGCTGGAAAAGCCAGGCAGGAAAGCCTCGAAGGGAAAGGGCAAAAATGGATAAAATAAAGATAAACAGCCGTAGACTCGCGGATACATTCCTCAACCTGGTCAGCATAGACAGTCCTTCCAGGCATGAAGGAAGAGTGGCCAAATGGCTGAAGGATTGGTTCAGGGATTTTCCAGGTGCAGTTGTTACAGAAGACGGATCGGCCATGGAAACGGGCTCCCAGATAGGAAACCTGGTGGTCAGACTGAAGGGGAACAAGGACAGGCCGCCCCTGTTTTTTAATGCCCACATGGACACAGTTGAACCTGGAACCGGGATCAAGCCGGTATTTTCCAACGGGATATTCCGCAGTGACGGCACAACGGTGCTCGGCGGAGATGACAAGGCAGCCATAGCCATACTCCTGGAAGCAGCAAACTGCCTGCAGGAAAACAAACTGGATTTCGGTCCCGTAGAGATGGTCTTTACCACATGCGAGGAAATAGGTCTCCTTGGGGCCAAGGCCCTTGATGCGTCCATGCTGTGGGCAGAGGCTGGATACGCCCTTGATTCAACAGATCCTGATGCAGTTATAAACCGGGCGCCTTCTGCAGTAAGATTTCATGTTGAGGTACACGGAAGATCTGCGCATGCAGGCATCAATCCCGAAAAAGGCATCAGTGCCGTCAAGATCGCCGCAGATGCTGTTTCTTCAGCACCCCAGGGACGCATAGACGACGAAACCACCTGCAACATTGGAATCATCAAGGGAGGGACTGCCACAAATATTATACCTGATTTTGTCACTGTAGAAGGCGAGGTCAGAAGCCACGATGCCGCCATGCTCAGAAAGATACAAGATGAGCTGATCGGCTGTTTTTACACATCGGTCAGGAAGTACAATCCCAAAAACGAGACTAAAAAACCTTACATAACCAGCACCGTTAAGGACGACTACCCCCTTATGAATGTGCCTGAAGATCATCCGGTAGTAGACGCTGTTCTAAGGGCAGGGGAAAGGCTCGGCCGCAGCCTCCGGCTGGAAAAGACAGGGGGAGGCAGTGATGCAAACATCTTCAACCAGAAAGGCCTTGCCACGGTAATCCTCGGTATAGGAATGCAGAAGGTTCACACCACAGAGGAATTTATCGCCCTATCGGACATGGAAAAGACCTGCCGCCTGGTTCTGGAAATCATCCAGTGCTGGAAGTGAGCGGGTTTTACCGGTTTAATGGCGGGAGCATTCCCGGAATGAGGAAGGGCAAGGAGCGGCGCATTTCTTTCAAGGTTCACCAAGCCGCTGTGCAGATTTCATATTCTTCTTGAATACATACATGGACAATCTTACCGGCTTGACTGCGGCTGAAGTTGGCTTCCTTGTGGTGAAACCTTTCAAGAAATACCCCCTTCCCTGCCCGCACTTATACGAGACCATCCCGCAAACATGGCCCTCAGTCTGCCCTCTATGCGATCACTGGTGGCCGCGGGTCATGGCCCAATAGCGGAAATCCAGGGCAAGGTCAAAAAAAACTTCTCTGAACCAGTTTTAGCGCGAAGATAATCAAAACCACACCAAAAATCTGCCGGACTGTCTTCCCCTTGAGCCTTTCCGCCATGATTCTGGATCCTACCTGTCCGCCAAGGAAGGAAAATATCGCGGCTGTGAGAATGAACTTCCAGTCGGTTTCCGCAATGGCAATATGGGTTACAAAGCCGCTTAGTGACGAGAAGACCACTATAAAGATCGAGGTGGCTGCTGCTACCTTTGTAGGGAGCCTTAGAACGTAAATCAGGAGCGGCACAATGAAAACGCCCCCGCCTATGCCGAGAAAACCCGCCATAACCCCTATCACTGCCCCGATGGCCCCGCCGCCTATGATCTTTCGAGCCATACTGATTTCTGCCCTTTCGGCCTCTATCTTTCCCGAAAAAAGCATCCTCATTGCAGCAAGAAAGATTACAAGGGCAAGAACGGCCGTAAAGATGCGGATATTGATCTTGTGCGTCAAAAGCGCACCGAAAGGTGCACTTATTGTCGAGGTGATCAGGAGGGGTAGACCCACTTTCACATCAACCATCTTTTTCCGAAAATATGTAACAGCGGCAGATGCCGCAGCCATGGCATTCAGAAAGAGGGATGCGGATACGGCGGTTGAGACAGGAAATTTCAACAGCACGAAAAGGGGAGAAAAAATGAGTCCTCCGCCAAGTCCAACCATTGTCAGAACCAGAGATGATAAGAAGATGACTGCCAGAAGTATGGTAAGTGCCATGACTTTTTCTCTTTCCTCAGAAGGGTCTGGGGCCAGAAACCGTTAAATAGCCAAATAACCGCCTGTTTTTATGTAAAATAGTCTCATCGGCTCCTGCCCTCTTCAGCTTTTGCCTTTTTTAATCTGGAGAGTGCGTTTCTTTTAAATATGTGCCTTAAGTGCCTTCGCACATGAGACTTAAAGACACATTTATCACGAAATGTCTGAAAAGACCAACGATGGAACAAGATACGGCAGCATGGCCAGCCAGGAATGACTCACCAGGGATTTGAAAGAGATAAGCTATGCAAGATATGGATTCCCCTCAGGAGGGGCTTGATCCTTCACCTAAAGGTCGGGCCTTGTCATGCCATGCCAACGATTGGTGTACTGGTTTAATTGAAATGGACATCCTGTTTAGACTAAAAAAACAAGACAGGAGGAAGTCCGATGAGTGAAAAGAAAAAACGAGCTGAATACACGGAAGCATTCAAGCAGGACGCTGTAGATCTGGTTATTAAGCAGGGATACAGCAGCAGTGAGGCTTAAGGAAAATGGCTACGAGCTCGAGATCACGGACAAGGCCAAGGCATGGCTTGCCGAGGTGGGTTACGACCCAACTTCGGTGCGCGTCCGCTCAAGAGGGCCATACCGCGCTACATCGAGGATCCGCTTGCCCTTGAGATCCTTGAGGGCGTATTCAAGGAAGGCGATAAGATCATTGTGGATCTTGATGAGAACAACCACGTTATATTCAGAAAGGGCGAATAAAAAGAAATCAGCACGGCCCTGCTGCCGTAGATTGCGGTAGTAGGGGATAACTGCAGCAATAAAAGAGGGCAAATCCTTTCCCAGGGTTTGCCCTTTTCGTTTTTAATCCATCCTTTTCGTTTTTGAATATATCCTACTGAAATCATAATAGATATTTTTGTAAGTCCCTTGCAAGTAGGTAGTGATAGGAAACGGACAGCTTCCTGCAAAGCCAAGAGAAGGGTAAAGGCGCATTCCCCGTCAGCTGTACCTATCCCAGGCGCGGTATGGCTGCTGGGCTCAGGGTTGCTGGGCCTTGTGGCGGTGCGGAGAAGGAAAAAACACGGGGAATAAAAGATGAAAGGAGATAAAAGATGAGAAAGATATTTACATTGTTTTTGAGTATAGCACTGTACTGTCTTTTCACCCCTGGCACTGGCTTAACCGCTACCTACATAGTCGAGGCCCAGAATATAGGGGATGGGTATTATCATTGGCACAATGGTCCGGGTAAAGAGTGGCGTGGCAGTGACTCATATATAAATGTTTCCTATCCTTCCTCTTATTCCGGTTATGAGGATACAGGTTATTCACAGTATGATCTATCTGGAGCCCCGGATTCATCCCTTATAGACTCCGTTTCATTGAATTTAAATTTATCCCTTAAAGACGTGTATTGCTACGGTTTCATCAGATACTTGCCAAATGCTACAGGCGCAAACGGCCATGCCTCGCAAAGATTAAACGGGACTCAGACAGTCGGAACAATCTCCACAGCCTCTGAGATTGGATGGCTGTCATTTGATGTAACTGACCTGATCAAAACAGACCTTGAAAATGGTCTTTCGTGGGCACCGTTCAGTTTTCATGCTTCCCATAGTGGTTATACAGGATATAGGTTCAAAAGCGCCGAGAGCGGTGACGCATCATATCTTGAATTTACTTACACACCCGTCCCCGTCCCCGGTGCGGTCTGGCTCTTAGGCTCGGGGCTGATCGGGCTTGCGGCTTTTCGGAAGCGCAGGCAATAGCGCAAAAGCAAACCGGTTAGAAAACTAAAGAGGTAATGGGTAGAGTTGGGTTTCAAAAACCAGCAGCATAAATCTCCGGGGGAGATTGAAGGGGTGGAGGGGTTTGCCTGTTCCCATCGCCCGTTTCAGCGGATTGATAGCCATAGAGGGGAGCGCATCGGCTATCAAGATGGAAGAGGAATAGCTTGACCTGCCCGTTAGGACATACATCGAAAATACGGTTTTAAAAAGGAGGAAAAAAGAAGGATGAAAAAATTTTTAGTGACTTTGATGGTTATTATGTTTGTTGTTGGTGCGGCAAGCTCAGCCTCTACAGCGCTAATTGATGCCGTTTCCGCTTCCGGCAGTGGCACTTATAACAATTCGCCGGATCCTCTATTGATTAATCATGTGATACCTGAAGAAGGGACATGGTGGACATCAAGCACAAATGTTTGGTGGAATGGCACCGATCCGGTGTTCACCATTGACTTGGGATCAATTAACCTGGTGGAAGACGTCGTGGTTTCGGTGGATAATAATGATGACTACGAAGTGGAGTATTCATTGGATAATACCACTTGGACCCACTTGTTCTCCATTGACGACACCTATGGTGACATACCTGAATCACCTGGCGGTATGGATACAATGAGCACGGACTCTTCCGACGGTGAGTATGTTTCTCAGATTGATTTTACACAGGTTCAGGCCAGATACCTTCGAATTTTTTCTACTGATGGAGACAACATGTATGCCGTTGGTGAAGTAGAGGCATATGGGCAGCCTGTACCCATACCCTCCACCATAATGCTTATGGGCACGGGCCTTTTGGGCCTTGTCGGTTACAACCGCAAACGGTTCAGCAAGAAGGGTTCATAAGTACAAAGTTACCTGCCCACGAAAACCCTTTTGTTCTCGAAGTCCACGGGATTTTTTACCCGGGGATTTTTTTGTCTTCTTTTTTACGGGATCAATTCCAGTGAAATAGCTTCCGGATTTTACCGGCTAAGCGGGATTTAAGGACTGTTTATCTCCGGCTGGAAGGCTCAAAAATGGCTGTTTGCCTCATTCAAAATGTTAAAGAAACCCGGTCAATCATGGCGAACCGTGCATCTATTTGTGCTCATCAGATAAACGCCGTTACCATGTCACTTTCTTTTTTTGCCCTTTCTCAATCTTTTCTGCAAGATTCTTTAGCCTTTCCCCTGGCTCCATGTCCAGGCTCTCCTTCAGGGCCTTTATGCACAGATTGTACGTTTCCATGGCCTTGGCGTCCTTTCCGAGCATCAGATGGCAACGCATTATGGTTAGATAGGCATCTTCATCCAACGGGTCCACATCCAGGCGTTTTTTATTTACATGGATGCATTTTTCTATCTCCATTTTGTCCATGTAGATTTCCCCAAGTCTTGACAGTGCCTTGGAAAACATATTTGTCAATTCTTCCCTGTATCCTGAACACCAGGGTGCATAGAGGTCTTCAAGAAGGAGGTCCTCCCTGTAAAGCTCTATGGCGTTTTCAAGGCAGACGGCTGCTTGGACGGTCTGCCCCTTGCCAAGAAAATCCCTTGCGCGCTGTATTTCACGCTTAAAGAGCATGATGTCGAGGGTGGAACCCTCAGGCAGAAAGAGCCTATACGTTTTGTTTGAAGAGATTATGTAACTTGAAGATTTAACTGGGCCTTTGCCCAGCCAAGGTTCAAGCTGCGTTCTTATGAAGCTGATCTCTGCCCAGAGGCTGCCCCTTGCCTTTGAAGGTGTCACATTGGGCCAGAATGTCTCCATTAGTTGTTCCTGGCTGCATGAAAACGGATGGTGCAGACACAGGACCTTGAAGATGTCGCGGGCCTGTTTTCTTTTCCATGATGCCTCAGGAACCAGCCGGTTTCCAACCTTCAACTCGAAGGCCCCAAGGAGCCTTATGTGAAGCGGTTCGGGCGGAAGGGTTGAAAGAGCTTCCATGGCCCTTTGAAGCCTGCTTCTTGCCCTTTTGCTGGTTGAGCTCTCGATACTGCTGTTTATGTAGCTTATGCCTTCCTTGAAGCGGGCCTCCTGCCATATCCTTGCTATCGCCAGTTTCTTGTTTACACCGGCCCTGGTAAAAAGCCCAATAAGACGTCTTGCCCCCACGGTGCCCCAGGATACAAACAACCTGGACAGAAAATCTGTCTCAATACCAAGCCTTAATGCCTCTTTGGCAACTGTCGGCCCGTCAATATGGGGGTCTGATAACAGCAGGAACTTAAGGTCCTCTCGCCTCATCAGGAAGATGGCCCTTGAAATGTTGTTTTTGAAGTCCTTGCCCCTTTCCCTTAGTGTTACGGCAAGGTAAAGCTGAAGCCTTGCCTCCCTGTGTTTTACCTTGAATCTTCTTGAGACCTCTATAGCCTTCTTTAGGTATGCAGTGGCAAAATGTTGTTCCTGGCCAAGCTTCTTTCTCAGGATGAAGGCCATGTAGGCAGTCATGGCAATTGGAAGGACAAAGCCCCTTTCATTTGATAGGTTCCAGGCGGTTTCAAGGTATTGGGCAATCCTTGAGGCATCTCTTTCCAGACTTGCCTTAGTAAGAAGCACTATAACTTGGGCCCAGAGAGTAGGGTCGCATAAGGCCTCCCTTTGTGCCCTTTTGCAAGCAGTTTCAGCCCGTTCCTTTTCCCCTAGTTTCGAAAGTAGCAGTGCCTTAAAGGCCAGGCTTACGGCCAGGGTTGATTTGTTCCCAGACTCCGAGGCCTCTACTGCCTTTGAAAACCAGTCAAGGGCAAGGGGAAGCTGGTTCTGTTCATACTTTACAACTCCTTTAAAAAGCAGTATCCAACTGAGCCGGTTTCTCGGATCCTTCTGGCTGAAAATGGAAATAGCATGATCCAGCAGCCGTTCGCTTTCCCTGAACTCTCCTCGTTCAAGGTTGAAAAAGACCGCCTTTGGGGCCAGAAGATAGCAGCGATCCTCGACGCGAAGTGGCAGTATCTTGGTGTTGCACAGGTGGACGATTTTCTTCCACAACCTTTCGCACGTGTCGAAAAGGCAGAGCTGGTGACACGCTATGGCCTCAAAGAGCATTGCCTCGACCCTGTATCTGTTCATGAAACCGGTTCTATTGCCTATTTCCCTGGCAAGTTCAGCAGCTGATAGCGTCCTGCCAAGGAGTAAAAGCACTTCGCAAAGCCTGCAGGCTACTAGGCACCAGGACTTTGAGCCCTTTTTAAACGTCTTTGTGGCCTCTTCCAGTATGCTCTCGGCCCTGTCAAAGTCACCAGAATAAAGTGTAAGATCTGCTTTATGAATGAGGAGTAAGGGATTTTTTCGAAAATAATCCTGTGGTAAAGAGTCAAGGACATACAGCAAATCTTCTGCCTTGCTCCCGGTTTTGGGAGCAATTTCTGCAATCAAGCTTTCACAGTCCCTTGGCTTTCCTGCACGTGCAAAGTGTCTTATGGCCCTTAAATGCTCCCCCTGTTGCTTAAGGATTCTGGCTGCCTTTTCATGTAGAAAACAGACTTCAGACTTCTTAAACTCCCTGCTGCCCCTGTCCTTTAAAAAATCCAGGAAGAGCCTTGAGGGATAGAGCGTCCCTTTCCCTTCCTTGGATATGGATGTCTTGAAAAATGGTAAAAATGAAAAAACCTCGGACTTCATCTCCCCTGCTTTGGTTCCATAAACTTCCTCAATAAAAGAAGTATCCAGTGGGCCTGTAAGACCTGCAAGGAAGAGCGCCTTCTTATCCTTGTGGTGCAATCTTGACCAAAACTCGGTTTCTACATAGTCGAAAAGAAGGTTATTGGAAAAATGGGAAATGCAATAGGGTCTGGAAGAGTTGTGAAGACCCAGGCAAAACAACGAAAGGCCCGCCGGCCATCCTGAAAAGTAGTCAAAAAGTTCATCCGATTCCCTGGCAGCTATCCCGGGGAGCTTTCTCTTTAGAAAAGAGAGGGTTTCCCCTTTGTCAAAACAAAGTTCTTTTTCCTGGATATCCAAAAGCCTTCCTTCAAGGCGCGCCCTTGCAAAGGAGGGAATCTTAAGGTTGGTCCTTGATACGAAAATGAACACGAAAAGGTGAGAAAAGTGATGGAGGCAAGAGGCCAGGGTATTGAGCATGTCCCTGTTCCCTGAAACCTCCTGGCAATTTTCAAATATGAGGATGCCTGGTGCAAGGTCTGTTGGGAGTAAAGCCGGGAAAAGGGGTCCCTTATCCTGTTTCATCGTACCCTTTGAAGGGTGAGGGATTCCCCAGTCAAGGGAGATATCTTTAAAAAGGCCCTGGCACATGTCTTTGAATAAGGCCTTGAAGGTCCTTGGATCAGTGCAAATGGCCCCAAAATCAAGTAGCAGTTCGGCCTTGCCCATCCTTTTGCAAAGTTGTTGCACAAGGGTGCTTTTACCAGTACCTGGCCCTCCCCTAACGAAGAGGATTGTTCCTGGGCCAAGGTTTCCGCAAAGGGCATTTAGGAGTTTTTCTCGATTGATATGGATGACGGCCTCCAAAAGGTGGCTTAGGGCTTTCCCCTGCTTTTATATGTTTAAAATTAGGCTTTGCATAATTTCTCAAAAATTATCCTGTTTTTTGCGATGAAATCAAGATCAAGGCGTATCAAGTTGTTAAAAGCTGTTTGAAAAAATATAGCTATATGGCTATATAGTTAAACATGATTAACGGACAGATCGTACAGAAACTTAGCAGGCGGCTTAAGGCCATATACGATCCCACCAGGATAAAAATCCTAGTCCTTCTTTATGTCAGACCATGCTGCGTCTGCGAGCTTGCCGCAGTATTATCGCTTTCACAGCCAACTATCTCCAGGCATCTCAAACAGCTGGAAATGGAGGGTTTTGTTACCGGTAAAAGGGAAAAGAGCTGGATCATCTATCGTCTGAGCCCAGAGAGAAAGTGCTGCCAGGACCTTCTTGAAATCATAATACAAAGGGCCATGGAAGACAGAGAGATCGCCAGGCTCATGGAAAGACTTGAGTCTATAAGCAGGGAAAACATAACAAGGGCCCTTTTTGAAAAAAGGGCAGGGGGTGCAGTATGAAAAGGGTCTTGTTTCTTTGCACCGAAAATGCATGCAGGAGCCAGATGGCAGAGGCCATTACCAACAGACTCCTTTCCGGAAAGGTTGAGGCCCTTTCGGCAGGAACAGGGCCCTCTGTGGTAAATCCCTTTGCGGTGGAAAGCCTTGAAGAGATTGGCATCGACATTTCCGGTGCAAGATCAAAGCATGTTGATAAGTTTCAGGGCGGTAATTTCGATCTGGTAATTACCCTTTGCGGCGGGGCAAAGGAGACCTGCCCATTTTGGCCCGGGCAGGGCAAAAGGATCCACTTTGGCCTTGATGACCCTGCCAGGGTTCAGGGAAGCAAGGAAGAGATCCTTTCAAGTTTCAATGCGGTACGTGACAGGATAATTGGAGAACTTATCCCTCTTTTGAAAAAAGAGCTTGGAGTTGAGAGCGACTGAAGATGCTAAAGTTATTCACTATTTTTGGGTTCTTCCGGCATATGAGTACCTGGGTTCAATTCCAGAGTTGAAAGTGGACATAAACAGAGACAAAATATTTGAGTCTCATCAAATAAAAGGAGGTCTCTGCTATGTCCACGTCCATATTGTACCATGCTTTTGGGCTCAAGGGTATTCGGTATAAGGCCACTCGGTATGAGGGTGAATATTTGATCTTTGAGGCAGAAATGGTCACCAAGGATATACCCTGCTCAGACTGCGGGACGACTGATATCATTTTCAAAGGTAGTAAGTGGAGACAGTTCCTGCTGTCTCCTATTGGTCGCAAAAGATGCTTGCTGGATCTCTTGTTTCACAGGTTACAATGTCTGGGGTGTAAGCACATCTGGTGGCCTCAGCTTTCTTTCATGCTGGGTAAACATTCATATGCCCGATTGTTGTTTTTTACTTTATTTCACCGGCTTTTTTTCAGAATAAAATACCTTGCTATTTGGTAGTTTTTTCTGATTAAGCTCCCTTTTTCATTTACTGTCACCTCTTGGGGCTCTGCCCCAACCCCCGGGGTTTTTTGAGGCATAGGTGGAACAAAGAATAAGTAAAAAAGAAGGGGAGCCACATGACTCCCCAAAGGCGTTATTCCCCGCCCACATCCCGGTTATCCCTCAGTGAGTTGCTCCCCAGCAGAGCTCACTTCTGTTTCACCGGAACCTTGTTGCAAGAGATGGATATCAGCCCATCTCTTCTGCTGCTGTCATGATATGCTCAGCAGTAACTGACTGAGCATTTTCCAGGGCTGCTACATTCAAGGCAAAATGCGCCAGAAGGTTTACCTTTCTCGGCATACCGTTGGTAGCCTGGTACATTGCCTCTGTGGATTCTGGTTCAAACAGGTCCATTTTGGTGCCCGCAAGTTCCAGCCTGTGTTTCAGGTAGAGTGGAAGTTCATCTCTGGTAAGGCCTGATATGTGATAGCGAACCACAATTCTCTGGGCAAGTGGTTCATGAACCGTCATGGATAGCCTGCGTCGCAGTTCGGCCTGACCTACAAAGAGCATACAAAGCCTGTTCTGAGAATCCATCGCGTAATTGGTCAGAAGGCGCAGGTTTTCCAGAACCTCGTTTCTGAGGTACTGGGCCTCGTCCACGATAAGCACCGGCCTGATCTTTGACTCCAGGCACAGGCGGTTTACCTCCTGCTGAATGGAACGAAACAGGGCTGCCATGCTGCGTTCTGTGCTGAGTCCCATTTCCCATGCTATGGTCTTATAGGTGTCTGTTATATTGCCGGTAGTGAGAGTTACATAAAATATCCTGTACAATCCTGTATTCAGAGAAGAAGAGACCTTTCTGCATATGCAGGTCTTCCCGCTTCCCACATCTCCTGTAATCAGGCCAATGCCCCTAAGTTTCAGGAGATAAGTGATACGGGCTTCAAGTTCGATGGCAGCTGATGAGGCAAAGAGTTCATCGGGTGCAAGGTCCTTCTCAAATGGATGGCGGACAAGGCCGTAATGTTCCTTATACATCATCATCTCCCTTCCTGTTTTTGACAATGCGGGTAAAATTTACAGGTTGTGAAGGTGACCTATGGGGCGTTTCCTTACCTGTCTCCTGGATAGTGCAGAAAGGACGGTCCCGTTTAATAAAACAGTTGGCATAGGAATCCAGGCATTTTGCCTTGTGCTGAAACTTGTTATTGTGCCATACATCAACCGTATCTTCCTGTTTTGAAGGGTCATACTTCAAAGTCACTGTCTCTCCCACAAGAGCTGCATCTACCTCGTATGCAATGCCGTTCAGGCTGACTGTCCGATCCTCCATGACCTTGCGTTTTGCCTCGAACAGAAACATCTCGTCAAGGTCCAGCCATGGGGCGGGATAATTCACATTGCCGGCTTTCTCTGCCCAGGCTTGAAGTGGAGTCTGTCTCAGGATGCGGTGGACATTCTGGTGATACTCCATTTCCACGTAAGCCCACAGGGCACTGTTCAGGGCTTCAAGGCTGCTTTTGTTTTTATCTGTCAGCATGGGGAGAAACTGTAGCCGTACTGTCCTGAACCATCTTTCAATCTTTCCCTTTCCCTGTGGGGCGTATGGTCTTGAGTGTATGAGGGTTATGCCAAGTTTTGCACATACCAGGCTCAGGTGAGTAGAGCGACACGCGGCGCAAGCGCCTGCGCTGCGCGAAAGCAGAACCGTTATCGACAAACAGCCTCTGGGGAATACCACGGCGCAGGATGGCCTGCTTCAACACCGGCATGAAAGATGCGGTATTTTCAGACATCGCAAAGGCCGCATAGGGGATTACCCGGGTAGCATCATCGATGAATGCAATGAGGTAGGTTTTGCGCTTCCTGTTACCCTTGGTCTTTACCGCAGAGCCGTACATGACATCACTCATGAACAGCTCGCCTGCATTTTTGTATGAAAAACGCCTGTGATCCTGTGCAGGATTCTCCTGCTTTTTCATAAGACCATGCCTGGCAAGCAGTTTATACACGGTAGACTCAGCCAGCCTGGTATCAGCTTCTATCTTCCCGGATTCACGGACAAGCCTGATCACCATCTTTACCGTAAAGTCAGGATTCTTTTCCTTGGTTTCCAACAGGAGATCAGAAACATGAACAGGCAGTTTCCTGGGCTTCCCACGGTCCTTTCGGTCTCTTGGGAGCAGGGCATCAAAACCGCCCTTGCGGTACTTTTTAAGCCAGTCCCTGATGGTCTCACCGGCAACAGTTGTCCTGTCGGAATCTGGAATCCGGTATGTCCGCTTCGCCTTTTCCTGGATTTTTGCATACAACCCCCTTGTCCCTGGCGGGATGTTGATCAAATCCGCTATGAGACCGTAACGAAAAAGGGCTGTTTCCTGTTTTTTCCCGTCGTCTTTCATAAAGTGACTCCTGTTCTGATGTAGGAGCCACCTTAAAATCGGCAGGAATTACTTACACTCCCCATCCGTTGTTGGAGACGGAAAAAAGGAAATATCGCCTGTACTATGGGGGGATTAAACCGACAATCATGGGGATGGAATGGAGATAAGCCGCAGCCTTTTCTCTCAAAGCACACAGCACCTTTTCGCAGCCCAGCCATTGCCTGAATGATTTAAGATCTGGATAAACGAGATCAGGAAACAGACCGGCGATTATGACAAGCGCCTCTCTTACATACCTGATTCGGCGCAGTAGCCAACGAAGATTGTAAGGGTAAAGAATATCAGGCCTGACAACCTCTGCTGCTTCTTCAAGGCTGCTGCTGTCTTCTGCCACATTGACTGCCTCTTCAACCTCGTCTAAAGTCCCGGGAAGCCGTGAGGCAAAAAAGTCAGGAAGAAGGGATATGGAAACACATGCAACGGAACAGTAATACCGTGCTATGAGGCTTGGTTCCGGGAACTTTCTCATATAAGTCCCGTGACGGGAAATACCACACCCTCCCTCGGGATGGAGAGGGCAATAATCCAGCCTGGCAAGCTTCCAGCCTTCCTGTTCCCTGTATTCTTCAAATGTTAATTCAGTTTTATTACGGATCTGAAAATGAAAATCGGACGCAATCAACCTTGCCCTTGCGGCAGTGGGAAAAAGTATAAAAAATGCTGCCTGAACAAGCCGGCCCATGCAGCAGGGACCTCTGTCTATACTGAACTTGATCAGCTTTCTAACAGCGTATGGACATATATCAAAGCAGAAAAATGGAAAAAAGCAGAAGAGGCCTGCGGGAAACTACTGACACAATACCCTGACCAGATTGACGGACTACACAGATCAGCCCAATTGTGGGAGGCTCGCGGCGATAATGCAAGGGCATCTGACTTCTACAGAAAAGCAGCTGGTTTTGCAAAAACTGCCGGGGGATTCGATCAGAGCACCATAGACCGCTTTATGAAGAAAGCTGAACAACTAGCAGGATAAATCAAAAGGAGACATCTTCTGTTTCTCCCACCTTTTTCGGAAATTCACCGGTGGAATATTCAGATAATTTCAGGCGATGGTTCTCAATTTAATTGGACATACAACAGCATTCGGTTCTCAGGATGTGCTCTCCAACTCAGCTTCAAGCACTTTTACCAGAAGGCCGAATTCCTCCTCAAGGCCAGTGATCATCTTTTCAAGCTCCTCTAATTTAGACGTATCCCGATTCCCTGCCCTGGAAGACTTTTCAATCTTTGAGGCCAACGCAGACAGTTTCATCCCGGCAATATTGCCGCTTGAACCCTTGATAGCATGTGCCCTTTCCGCTATCATTTCAAGGTTTTCTTGCTGAATGGCATCCTTAAGGAGCTGGATATTATCTTTGGTAGTTTGAATAAAGGTATTGATAACATCATCTTTCAGCTCTTTGTCGCCCATAGTCCTGGCATCAAGGGCTTGTCTTTCAAAGCGCGGGGGATCGTCCTCGTTTCCTCTCTTTTCAGTTTCCTGGGAGGGTGAAAGGGGCTTGTCGATTTCCTCTCCAACGCCTGATTCGCATTTTAACCATTTCATCAGGCAGGCGATCAATTTTTCCGGGACTACGGGTTTTGCCAGATGATCATCCATGCCCGCTTCCATAAACTGCTTGATTTCTTCCCGAAAGGCATGGGCTGTAAGGGCAACAACAGGAATGTCAGGATTGATGGCTCTAGAGTCCGGCCCCTTTATCTTTCTCGTGGCCTCCATACCATCCATAATCGGCATCTGTATATCCATAAAGACCATATCATATGGAATTACAGAAAGGGCTTCCACTGCTTCTTTGCCATTGCTAACGGCCTCAGCACGTATTCCCAGCTTTCTCAACATGGCCACTACAACCTGCTGATTCACCTGATTGTCATCCACAACCAGTACCCTTTTGGAACACCCATGGTCCTTGATTCTCTTTAAAACCTTGTTATCCACCAAGGCAGCTTGGGTTCGGACCTGGCATCCCTCTGATTTCGTGTCCCCCTTTTTGAAGCACGCAGTAAACCAGAACTTTGTGCCCATTCCTATTTCGCTCTCGACTCCTATTTCTCCCCCGAGAAGATGTACGAGCTTCCTGGAAATAGCGAGCCCCAAGCCTGTGCCGCCAAATTTTCGAGTGGTAGATGCGTCTACCTGGGTGAACTCATCAAAGAGCTCTTCTCTTTTTTCCGCCGGGATCCCTCTTCCTGTGTCCTCTACGGAAAAATACAGTTCAACCCCGTGTTTATCCTCACGTTTCTGATTTACTACAAGCTCAATCCATCCTTCTTCAGTAAACTTTACGGCATTTGACAACAAGTTCATGAGCACCTGCCTAAGTCGAGTTGAGTCTCCGCGAAGGCATTCCACAACATGCTCGTCAATATCCACCCTGAGGTCCAGATTCTTTTGCATGGCCACTAATCTCATGGACGAAACCAGCATCTCAATCAGCAGATGAAGATTAAAATCGATTTCCTCCAAGACCAGCTTGCCTGCCTCAATCTTTGAAAAATCTAATATGTCATTCAATATGGCCAAGAGAATATCTGCACTGGTTGCGGCCTTGGCGACATAATTTTTTTGATCCTCGTCCAGGCTGGTAGAGGACAGCAGATGCAGCATACCGATTACGCCGTTAAGGGGTGTTCGAATCTCGTGACTCATGTTGGCGAGAAATTCACTCTTTGCCCTGCTTGCAGCCTCAGCGCGTTCCTTCGCCGCTTCAAGATCCTTCTGAAGCCTTTTTATCTCGGAGATATCGTGGAGGACCCATACCGTCTCCATGGTCTCGAGGTTCCCGGGCCTGGAAACCTTGCCCACCACCTGAAAATGTCTCAAATCTCCGCCCGGAAGCACAGTCTTATGCTCGAAGGCAACTGTCTCACCCTTTATGAGTCTGGGATACCACTTTCGCATTATAAGCTGGTATTCTTCTTCAGAGTGATAAAAGAGGCGGGTCTGACGACCTACCAGTTCCTCTTCGTCAGCGCTAAGAATGGTGGCGAGCATTTTGTTGGCAGCAAGTATCCTGCGGTTTCTCACCAATAGTATCCCCACACCCGCGTGGTCCATTATTGCCTGCCACTCCCTCAACTTTTTGTTGAGTTTGTGTTCAAGCCTGACCACGTCTGTGACATCACTCTTTATTGCAATAAAGTGGGTTATCTGCCCGTCATTATTCTGTAACGGGCTTATGACGGCATCCTCCCAGTACAGAGAGCCGTCCTTTTTCATATTCTGAAATCTCCCCTTCCAGACCTTTCCAGAGTTGATTGTCTTCCAAAGATTTTCATAAAACTCCGCATCGTGAAAACCGCTTTTAAGAATCCTGGGATTCTGCCCCAGGGCCTCTTCTTTACTGAAGCCGGTTATCTCGGAGAATGCAGGGTTTACATACTCAATGGTGCCGTTCTTATCCGTGATGACAACTGTATGGGCCGCCTGCTCCACTGCGGCCATGAGAAGTTTGATTTTTGACCTCGATTTGGCCAGCTCTAACTGCTGCCTCCTCAGATAAAAAAGCAGTGCGCAAACAGGTACTACGGCAAGCGTGAAAAGGCCGATCATGATCATAACAGCATGCTTCATGGCAGCATATTCCGGGAGCTCGAAGGCTTCGGGCAGTATCAGCACTGAAAATAAATCTTTGTCTATAAGCCTTGTAAGTTCGATGTGGAATCTTTTTCCATCCAGCTCTGCGCTGACAGAGCCCTGGGAGATGAGCTTGTTCCAGGTCCCTTCAGGGAAGCCCAGACTCTTAATATCCTGGCCTTCGAATTGCCTCATTCGTCTTATGCCATCATGCCATGCCGACGGCATGGGGTTGATGGAAAAAAAGCTGCGGGCCTCGGGACGAAAAAGTACTCCATTCGGCGTGGCGAGCCATGTCTTCATTTCCTTTAAAATCAGTGGAGAGGCGGACAGTATTGACTTAGGCGCCACCTTGAACACCATCACCATGGAATCATTCCTGCTGGATGATTTCCCCATATCGACCCTTTTGGATAGATAGAGCCCTATTTTTTTGGAGGTCACCCCTTTGGCTACATAAAAACCCCGGCCTGTTTTCAGGGCATCCTTGAAGTAGGGTCGGAAACCGTAGTTCTTGCCGAGAAATTCAGGATTTGTAGAAAGTATGCAGTTCCCCCTGCTGTCCATGAGATAAATGGCAAGAATACCTGAAGCTTCTTTAAGTTTTTTGAGATAATTTACCAGGGAGGCATTAAACTGATCTCTTTTTCTTATCTCTTTTATGGACGGGTTTAAGGAGAGCAGCTCAAGGTTGAACCTCAGGCTCCTGACCCGTTCGGCTATTTCTGCAGACCTTGTCTTAACCAGGTTCTTAACAGAGTCCAGCCTTGTCTGATTCAGTTTTTCAATGGTCGTGAAAACCGCTCCTGCAGCACCTCCTATGAGTAGCAGTGAAAGCAGCACGGTCAGGAAATAAGAACGATTCATCATTGATCAGTCAGAAATATTTCTTTAAGATTTCTCGGGCTGGTGCAGGTTTGGCAAAATAATAACCCTGATAAAGCATATCTCCACGGGAGGCCAGAAATCTTACCTGTTCATCCGTTTCGACACCTTCTGCCACGAGTTTAAACCCCATATGCCTGGCAATAGCTATTATGCTCTCTACTATGGCCCTGTCGTTCTTGTCATGTGGCAGATCCTTGACAAAGGCCCTGTCTATCTTGAGTTCTTTAATGGGCAGTCTCTTGAGATATATCAGCGAAGAGTACCCTGTGCCGAAGTCATCTACAGAAAAATTTATTCCACATTCAGCCAGCAGTTTCATCTTTCCAATTATGGAATCGACATCCTGTATGAGGAGTCCTTCGGTTACTTCAAGAATGATCCTGGAAGCATCTGCCCCTGTCTTTGAGATCATCGATCTGACAAAGTCCACGTAATTCGGATCCTGAAACTGTTTTGGGCTGACGTTTATGGATACTGAAAACCCTAAATCCTCGGTATCAACAAGCAGCCGACATGCCTGTTCAAGCATTGACTCACCTATTGCCATAATCAGATCACTCTGCTCAGCAATGGGAATAAAGATCCCTGGAGATACGAGTCCTTTTTCAGGGTGAATCCAGCGCGCCAATGCCTCAACTGCTACTGCCTTACCATCTTTTGTACACTGCGGCTGGAGAAACATCTTGATTTCTTCCTGCTCAATTGCTGCCTTAAGCTCTCTTTCCAGCTTGTATCGCTGTTGAAGTTCTTGCTCTGCCTTGAAGTCGTGTATCTCCGTCCTGTTTCCGCCTGCTGTTTTAGCACGCTTAAGGGCAAAGTCAGCCCTTCTTAAGAATTCATCACTGTTGTTCTCTATACCTTCTGTGATAATGGAGACTCCTATGCTAACTGTCATGGTGATTAAATCATCTTCCACAGCAAAAGGACGGGAAAAGACTTCGTGAATTTTATCTGCACGTGCGAGGATTTGGTTGTTAAGTACATCAGCATCTTGTCCATCAAGGGGCAATATTGCAGCGTATTCATCCGCCG
Source organism: Deltaproteobacteria bacterium (assembly GCA_027028245.1). Lineage (GTDB taxonomy): Bacteria > Desulfobacterota > Dissulfuribacteria > Dissulfuribacterales > QOAL01 > QOAL01. Next base: position 10,569 of record JALVJO010000125.1, on the reverse strand, counting down.
TAGCTCTTGAGACAAAGACATTATCGCCAAGTGCCTGTTTTATCAAGGCTCCAGCATAATTGAGGACCAAGTCGCCATTTCCTATGCCATAGATCTGATTGATTATCTTGAAGTTGTCCAGATTTATCAAAAAAAGGGCATGGAAACCTGGACTGGCTTGAACACTTTCTATTCTCTCCAAGAGGGACAGATAATTGGGAAGTCCCGTGGTCTGATCGAAATGGGCTATGAAATCAGATAGCCTTTTGGCCTTGTCCAGTGCCTTTGTCAGATGATCGGTAAGTGTAAGAATACGCTTCCCTGCTTCGAGTCTGGCCTTTAGTTCTCCCGGGTCAAAGGGCTTTACAATATAATCATCTGCTCCGGCATTCAGGGCAGCCACAATATCTTCTTTTTCACTTCGGGCAGTTAACACTATAAGATAGTGGCTGGCTTTGTCATCTTTTTTGCCAGCACGTATCTTCTGAACTATATCGACCCCGGTAATACCTGGCATCATCCAGTCGAGGATTGCTATCCTTGGCCCGTCTTCCCTGGAAAGCTGCCCATATGCCTCCTCCCCGTTGTGGACTATGATCGGTTCAAATCCGCATGCCGAAGCGTGTTTTCTAAGCAGGATTGCCGATATCTTGTCGTCATCTGCTATTAAGAGCTTCATAAAACTTCTTATGGGTCTCCTGCCCCGCTTTGTAAAACATTATCGGCCAAGCGAATACTTGATTACGCATTTTCGCAGGCACTCACTATATCCTACTCCTAAATAAAAAAGGCACGCGAAGCCGTGAAAAAATCCTTTGAAGCGATCAATAGGGAATACAAGTCTTTCCGTGTTTACATCGGAATAGGCCGGGAAAATCTTGAGCTCAAACACCAAGTCCATATGAAATGGGAGACAGAATTCCGCCGCCAGTCTTCTATGGGAGATGGGAAATTAAAACTGCTGCCTGGAAATCATCATTTTCAGGATTCCAGAACCAGTTATTGATATTATCAAAAGGGATAACGGCCTGAACCAGAACGAATCTGTTAGGCAGAACAGGAGCATTCCCAGCTTGTTCCCTATTTGTATCACTGGCAAGGAAGGTGTGTTTCTTGAAAGGTTTCACCACAAGGAAGCCAACTTCAGCCGCATTCAAGCCACCGAGATTGGCGATGTCTGAATTCGAGAAGAATTTGAAACTTGCACAGCGGCTTGGTGAACCTTGAAAGAAATGCACCGATCCTTGCCCTTCGTCGTCCAGGGACAAACTGGGAATGCTCCCGGCAGAGCAGGCTTAAGGCATTGAAAGGGAAGGTCTGCTTCATAGTCCCTGGGTGTTGAAATGCAGGGCTTTTCAGCTTTTGCGGCAATGACAAACAAAAAGGCCTCTGAATTTTATCAGAGGCCTTTTATTAATAATTCTCTTACAGCTTGAATTCCCTCAATGCCTGCCTGGTTCAAGGGGCTTACCCTTTCTCTCCCAGGTAATATATGCTTCAAGGGCTATCATCTTGGGGTCATCGAGTTTGAGGGGTTCTCCCTCCAGGGGATTCTGGATGCACCAGTTAATCATGTCCCTGAGGGCCACCACCTTGCCGATCTGTTTCTGAAATTTGGGATATGTCTCAGGATGCGTATTGGCTGCATTTGGATGGCACATATCGCACGACACGGTGTTTGTTCCCAGGGCGCTGTGGAACAATTTCTCGCCCTGATTCACAACTGTCATGAATTCCTTGTTCCACTTTTCAACGTCTTTCTTGGAAAATTCATCTGCAAAAAGCGTGGCAGATGCCGCCACTGTTAAAAATACCACCAAGGCAATCAAATTTCTGAGGCTTTTAACCATTTATACATCTCCTTCCTTATTAATAGTGATCCTGGGGGGGGATTCTGCTGGCAGGGGCCTGGTACTCTGTATCCACGGGATAGCCCAGTTTATCATCGTATTTCAGTATCCGGTCCTTGTTCTCCCACAGCTTGTAATGATTGGTCACCCTACCATTTTCCATGTCCAGAATGGACCATCCGGTTGCATCCCTTTCATGAAAGGGATCCGCCCTGTTCATCATCACCGTTAGTTTCGGTACCTGGTTGGGCTTCTTTATGTAGCTCACAGGATAGGGCCACGGCCATGACGTGGACATCATGGCCTCGAAAGTTATGTTTCCAATCTGGTTATACATGATCTGGTGCACATGACCATGCAGCACCGTGACGTTATTAAAATGTTTGAGAACATTTTGAACCTTTTCCGCATCATCTGTCCAGAAGTTCCAGGGCTTGAAGATCTTATAAAGTGGTGAATGGGACATCACGACCACAGGAGTGTCCTTGGATACCTTGGCAAGATCCAGCTTCATCCATTCGATCTGCAGATCTCCAACTATGAACGGGGAACCCTTGGGGTTGTCCAGTCTGGCCATGTTTGCCATCCGCTCCTGAGGCGTCTTCCACTGCTTAATCCATGGTTCATAGGTGAGAATGCTGTTTAGGACCACGAAGTGAACCCCCTTATGATCGAAACTGTAATTCAGCTTTCCCATCTTTTCCTGCCAGTACCGGCCAAGGTCCAGGTAGTAATCGTGTTCCCCTATGACCCATTTCACTGGATGCCGAAGCCTGGAGATTATTTCCAGGCCGTGATCAAGCTCTTCGCGTTTCCCCAGCTGGGCAAGGTCTCCTCCGTAAACCACAAAATCTGGCTTGGGAGACATGAAATTGCACTCGGTTACGGCCTTTTTGAGGCCCTGATCGAAATTCCTTACAAACTTGGTTCCCTTTATATGGGTGAGATGAGAGTCAGAGATGTAGGCAAAGGTAAAGTTTTTGCCGCTTCCGCTGCCCCAGGAAAATTCCACCACACTCAAGGGAAGGGATGCTGCCGCAGCTGCAACAGCGGTCCTTTTCAAAAAACGTCTCCTGGTCATTTTCTTTTTCATGCTTTCCTCCTTGGCCTCATAGGGAATGTTCAAATTATTGAATATTCGTTTAGGGGTTCTGCCTGCACAAAGGTCTTTTGTCCAGCCTACTTCTTGCTTTCATATCCAGGGCTGGTCAGGGCCTTAAGAAATTCCAGCAGGTCTGCCTTTTCCTGCTCTGTAAGCCTTAGAGGCCGAATCCCGCTGTCAAGCATTGGGTTGTCTTCACCGCCCTGATCGTATAGCTCGATTACTTCTTCAAGTGTCTCAATGCTTCCATCATGCATGTAAGGCCCTGTAACTGCCACGTTTCTCAGGGTCGGCGTCTTGAACCTTCCTATGTCTTCCACCTCCATGGTTACGGCAAAACGTCCAAGCTCGGACATCTTCTTACTGCTCAGCAGGGCGTCATCGAGTTTTTGTCCTGAAGCCCTGGCCTTCTTCACCTTTTCAACTATGTCAAAAAGCTCTGGTTCTATGACTGAAAAACCTACACCCAGGTTATGATATTTGTTGTCAGTGAATACGGCGTTGGTCTGTTCTATCCTGTGACAGTCCTGGCACCTGGCCTTGGTTCTGAATATTTCAAGACCCCTGACGGCTGCCCCTGACATGGCATCTTTCTGCCCCCCGTACATATACCTGTCAAAGGGCGAATCTCCTGCAATAACCGTCCTTTCAAAAGAGGCTATGGCCTTGACCACGTGATCAATGGTGATCTTTTCCGGGCCGATACCAAAGGCCTTTTTGAACAATCCTGGATATTCCTTGTCTTTCCTTATGGTTTCAATAATCGGGCTGAAATCCTTTAGGCCGTGCTCCACCGGATTAAGAAAAGGCCCCCGGGCCTGTTCTTCCAGAGATGATGCCCTTCCGTCCCAGAACTGCTCTTTATAGTGAGCAGCATTTATCACTGTTGGTGAATTCCTGGTACCCTTCTTACCTTTTATGCCCACTGCCAGAGGAAGGCCGTCGGCAAAGGCCTTTTCCGGTATGTGGCACGTGGAACAGCTTATGGTTCCGTCTCCGCTGAAGCGTTTGTCCATGAACAATCTTTTTCCGAGCACCACCTTGTCGTGGGTGAGAACATTATCCGCCGGGACGGGAACCGGCGGCAGCCCAAGGGGGACTTTCTGAAGTCCATGTGCTGCAGATGCCAAAACCGAAGCTCCAAGGGCCGCAGTAAGCAAAATAAATCCAAGATGCCTCATTATTGCTAATCCTCCTGCCTTTTTGAATTCCATACAGTTTCTTCCAATTCTGTAAGCGCTCACAGGGTGCCAGAGATGTAAGGCGGCGGGCGCGCAGCAGATGCGGTGCCCTGTGAGCCCTTACCCTCCGATTAAATATCTGAACCTGTTTTAATTTAAGTCCCATCCGTTTTTTGTATTTATCCTATTTAAGAATAATTCTTATTAAATGTCAAAAAATTTTTCCTTATTATTCTGATTCTTCCTTTTTAAGGCACTGCCTGCATATGCCCCTCAGTTCTGCCTGCTGCCCATAAACCTTGCCAAATGCCTTTATGTTCTCAGGAAGTTTTGTAGAATCGAAATCCGGCCATTTGAAATCGATGATTTTTTTGCATCTTGTACAAATAAAATGGTGATGGCTCTCCATGTCGGCATCAAATCTGGCCTGGTCATTTAGCAGTTGAACCCTTTTTATCAGCCCCAGCTTTTCAAATGTGTTCAAGGTTCGATAAATGGTATCAAGAGAAATAGTGGGCATCCGCTTTTTAAGCCTTTCATAAAGGATTTCTGCAGAAGGATGATCTTGTGCACTGGATATGGCCTTAAAGATTTCCAGGCGCTGGGGCGTAAGCTTTATGCCTGCCTGCCTGCATATATCCCGCAACTCGTCTACAGAAGCCGGTTTTTTGCGGCCCTTTTGTGTGGGAGCCCTTTTCATCATAAATCCTCAACAAACAACGTTTCTTATTACAAGATATTAGAGTAGGCCTTATTTTGCAATTAAAAAAGATAAAAAAAGTCTTTTTCAAAAATCTATTCTTTTTCTAACGGTCATGTCATGGTACAGACCACATAAAAATACTCACCCCGCCAGAAAGGAGACCGGCAGCCATGAAGCTCCAAGGGCTCTATGCCATCACTGATTCTGTACTTACGCCCCTGGAATCCATCCTGGACAAGACCAGGGAGGCAATATCAGGCGGGGCACGGGTTATTCAGTTCAGGGAAAAGACGAAATCAGACGAGGAGCTGCTGGATGCGGCCCTCAAACTCTGCACCCTGTGCCGGGAGATGGGGGCGGTATTCATCGTTAATGACAGGGTTGAGCTTGCCAGGATGGTTAATGCCCACGGCGTCCATATCGGCAAGGATGACGCGGATATCGCCTCTGCGAGAAGGATGCTTCCCGGCGGGATAATAGGTGTTTCCTGTTATAACAGCCTTGATCTGGCCGTTAAAATGGAGCGGGAAGGGGCGGACTATGTGGCCTTCGGTTCCCTTTTTTCCTCTGTGACCAAGCCGGAAGCCGTAAGAGCAGACCTTGACCTGATAAGGGAGGCGAAGCAGAGGCTCACCATACCCGTTTGCGCCATCGGTGGGATAACTCCTGAAAATGCAGGCCATGTAATTGAAGCCGGGGCAGACATGGTGGCCGTAATCAGTGCCCTCTGGAAAGCAGGGGATATCAGGACCCAGGCAGAGCGTTTTGCCTGCCGATTCAAGGCCTGATACCCTTTGACATACTCATATAGAAGGATTAATAAAACCTTCTTCCTTGGGCGGATAGTAAAGATATAGACACAGGAGACAGACACATCATGAAGGAAAAGATACAAAAGGCCCTGGACCAGGTGAGACCAATGCTTCAGGCAGACGGCGGGGACGTGGAACTGGTGGATATAGACGAAGAGACAGGTGTAGTAAACGTAAGACTCACAGGTGCCTGCAAGGGCTGCCCCATGAGCCAGATGACTCTCAAGGCCGGCATTGAACGTTATCTCAAAAGCGAGATACCCGAGGTCTCTTCTGTGGAAGCTGTAGATTGATCAGTGGTGGTAGGGACTGCCTGCGTTTATTGAAGCGGCCCTGTAAAGCTGTTCCAGAAGAATCAGCCGTGACATGTCATGTGTAAATGTCATTTTGGAAAAACTCAGCACAAGGTCGCATTGTTCGAGCAGGGAAGGGGCCATGCCAAAGGCCCCGCCGATCAGAAAACAGACCTTTCTTTCGCCGCTGTATTCCACCGTGCTCATGAACTGGGCAAGCTCCGTTGATGAAAGCATCTTCCCGCACCTGTCAAGGGCCACCTTTCTGCCCCTCTTGGGCAGCGCCCTTTCCATGTGCAGGGCTTCCCTGTTCATGAGTTCTGTTTTTCTCTTTCCCGGACCCTTTCCAGGCTTCACCTCTGCCACTTTTACTTGATAGTAATTCCTTAATTTCTTAAGATAAAAATCCAGGCCGTCCCGCAACCATTTTTCCTTGGTTTTTCCCGGCCAGAGGAGATAAATTTTCAACATGAATGCCTCTCAAAGCATAAAAGAGCTTTTAAAATCAATTCCCAAGACAGACAAGATACTCCAGGATCTGCCTGAAGGCATCCCGCCGGCACTGAAATTAAAGGTCTGCCGGCGAGTACTTGATGATATAAGACAATCCATACTTTCAGGGGACGTTCCTGATATGTCTGCCATGTCCTTTGAGGCAGTAAGACAGCGGATTCAGGAAGAACTGGAACGGGCACTCAAGCCTTCCCTGAAACCCCTGATAAATGCCACGGGAGTGGTTGTTCACACCAATCTGGGCCGATCACTGCTGCCTGAAGAGCTGTTCGATTCCATGTTCAAGATTGCAGTAAACTATTCCAACCTGGAATACGACCTGGAAAAGGGCAGACGCGGCAGCCGGTACAGCCACGTGGAAGAGATCCTTTGTGAACTTACAGGCGCTGAGGCCGCTCTTGTGGTGAACAACAATGCCGCAGCAGTACTCATCACCCTTGAAACCCTGGCCAAGGGCAGGGAGGTGATTGTCTCCAGGGGAGAGCTGGTAGAAATAGGCGGCTCCTTCAGGATTCCGGACGTGATGGCCAGAAGCGGTGCAATACTCAGGGAGGTGGGGGCTACCAACCGCACGCACCTTGCAGATTATGAAAGGGCCATAGGGGAAAATACTGCCCTTCTCATGAAGGTGCATCAGAGCAACTTTGCCATAGTGGGCTTCACCCTGTCTGTTTCCATGCGGGAACTCAAAGACCTGGGGGAAAAACACGGGATTCCAGTAATAGAAGACCTGGGAAGCGGCAACTTTATCGACCTGAGACCTTATGGCTTCATACATGAACCCACGGTCCAGGAATCCCTGGAGGCAGGTGCAGATCTTGTCTCCTTCAGCGGAGACAAGATGCTGGGAGGCCCCCAGGCGGGAATAATAGTGGGCAAAAAAAGATTCGTGGACAAGATAAAAAAGAACCCTATCAACCGGGCTGTCCGCATAGACAAGCTCACCCTTGCCGCCCTGGAAGGCACGTTGAGGCTTTACAGGGAGCCGGGAAAGGCCATTGCCAGCATACCTACGCTTAGGATGCTGACCATGTCCCGGGAAGAAACCAGAAAAAGGGCCGAAGCACTTTGCCAGGCCATTGATTCACTGGGGATCGAAAGGGTGAAAACGGACCTGATTGATACCGTTTCCAGGGTAGGAGGAGGTGCCCTTCCACTTCAGAATCTCAAATCAACAGCAGTAACAGTAGAGTGTGCTGGAAACACAGGGAAAGACACATCCAGGACAGCAGACCTGGAAAGGCGGCTCCGGCTGGGTGAGCCTCCGGTTATAGTCAGGATAGAGGATGACCGGATTCTTCTGGACGTACGCACCATAAAAGATGATCAGTATCAGGTGATTGCCCGCTGCATTGAAAGG
>JALVJO010000125.1:0-2676 GCA_027028245.1 Deltaproteobacteria bacterium | reverse complement strand
CCTGGAAAGGCGGCTCCGGCTGGGTGAGCCTCCGGTTATAGTCAGGATAGAGGATGACCGGATTCTTCTGGACGTACGCACCATAAAAGATGATCAGTATCAGGTGATTGCCCGCTGCATTGAAAGGGCAGCAGGCTCTGTCGGCCTGAAATAAAGGTTTTGCCCCGGGCATATAGATGGTCATGCACCCTCTTGGAATCAGGCTCGAAACAGCGGACCCGCCCAGGCTTGGACCGCAGATAATAGGCGGGCTTAAAGACCTGCTGCCATTCAGCCGGGCGGTATTTCGCCCGTGTCCCAGGAGGGAAGAACTGCCGGCACTCCTTGTGGACATAGGCATGTCTCCAAGACAAAGGGAAAGGGCTGAAAAAAGGCTCCTTGAGGGAAGGGGCTTCTGGGACAGGATCAAGCAGAAGGCACTGCTTCCCCTCATGACCGAACAGGGGCGAAGATGTCTTGGTCTCTACGAATTTCAAGGTGTTCCAAAGGACATCGTCCCTGGAGAAGCGTCAAGAACGCTGCAGCTTCTGGCTGCTGTCATTCATGACCGCCTTCTGCTGGCCAAGATCTCGAAAACCATTTCTGCTGATGATATTCCGCCTGCCTATGTCATGGACATGAAAAGGGAGGATCCAGGCCGCCAGCTGAACCTGGTCCAGCTTTCCTTTTACAAAAGGACCGCCACCCTGAAGCAGGGCATGGAAATACTGCAGCAAAGCCTTCCTGCCTGCCGGATCGAGCCGGCTGGCCGAAGCTGTTCCACCCTCTGGTTCACTGTGGACTGCCAGGACAGAAATAAATTTTCAGAGGGTTTACGGCAGGCGTCATTGATGTTTTCAAGGAGCGGGCAGAAGGTCAAGGCCCTGATAGGCCACAAGTCTTTCGAGGCAGTGGAGGAGGTTGAACACCTTCAGCAGATTGCCCGGGGCCTGAAAACTTCCGTGCTTGCCCCGGCCATGCTGGATGAAATTCTTGAAAAAACCGGGGCTGATCTTGGAAGTCCCTTTTTCAGGCCTGGAAGGTCAGGGTTTAAGACCGGCTCATGCTGTGCCATGATCCGTCTTGAGTCACTGGCTGCCCTGAAAAGGCTGAGATCTTTCTGCCGCTCCCTGGAGCCGCCATGCCGGGTACTGGATGCAGGCAGCAAGTGCCTGGCACTCCATTTCAAAAGGCCTGAGTTCAAAAAAGAGGGGTTAAGCTTTCAAGACTGGGCACAAGACCTCTTTGAAAAGGTCCGAAGTATAGCAGGTGCCATGACTACGGCAGGTTTTGCCAGCACTGAACAGACCCATGTCTCTGCATCTTTTCTGCCCTATGCATCTTTTCTTGCCCTGCTGCACGCAAGTCTTCTGGGCCGCGGTAACATGGCCGTATTTGACCACGTTACCCTGAATGTTCACGGCGACCTTCTCGTTTCCTGGGGCGATGTGCCAGGGGCATGTGCTGCATACCGAAGAGGTCTCAAACTTCGTCCAGGGGATATCAACCTTCTCAACAGCCTGGGCGTTTGCCTGGCTGATATGCGACGTTTCAAGCAGGCAAAGGCCTGCTTCCGAACGGTCCTTTCGGCCAATCCGGATAATTTTATGGCCCTTTATAATTTGGCCGGGGTAAACCTGGACACGGGTAATCTTACTGATGCCTCAAAAGAGGCAGAAAAGGCATACCATATGGATCCGCGCAACCCAGCAGTGCTTCTCAGGCTTGTAAACTGCTGGATTAAACAGGACAAAATTGCCCAGGTGGACTCTCTTTTGGCAGAAGTGTCCTCCCGTACTGAATTGCCTTTCCCCCTTCTCAGGATATTCGGACGTACAAAGCTTGAAACCGGACAATGGCAGCCGGCCAAAAAGATCCTGACCAGGTGCCTGGATCTCAAGAAAAATGATCCACAGTGCCTTGCACTCCTTGCAAGGGGATACCTGGTGTTTGAAAATGACGAGAAAACCGCCTCGAAATTACTGAAAGAGATACCCAGACAGGTCTTTAAGTGCAGGGAACTCAGGGAAATTACAGGGCAAATGGAAGAACTAATGCCTGCAGTTTAAAAGTTCACGGAAACAGCCCTTTATTCCCTTGACAAAGTGCTCTCTGGTAATAATAATTGCCAGACTTACACACCGATGCCGAGGTAGCTCAGTCGGTAGAGCAGGGGACTGAAAATCCCCGTGTCGGTGGTTCGATTCCGCCCCTCGGCACCAGTAATTTCAAAAGGTTGCAGAAAACCATTCTGTAACCTTTTTTATTTTGCCTGTATCTTTATGGGGCAGCCTCCAGAGGGGCATCCGTGTTTTTTCTCCGCCCAATGGCGGGACTGGAGGGTGTCTTTTGTCGTATCACGATCAAATGGCATGATCTTTATTAAGGAGACATAAAGGATCTGCCTCTTTCAGCATGTCCGGCAGAGAGACGGCCTCATCAGGGATACTCCGGCCTTGAGTTCACTTGGCAACTCTTCCATGTCCTGATACTTGTGCGCTGTCTTTTCGGCTATGCCGCTAGGTGACGCTGCGACCTCCAACGTCTTCCTCACCTGATTGCCTGTGACTACTTCTAACCGCCTTGGGAACTAGAAGTAATCTGTTTCCATCATTCGGGAAAAATAATTGTCGTCAGGAGGGAATTACAATTGTCGCTGATCATCCTTGACCATGAGGTATATTATTCACCGCTAAG
>JALVJO010000124.1 GCA_027028245.1 Deltaproteobacteria bacterium | reverse complement strand
CGTCTGATGCAGGTACTTTCCAGATAACCTTCACCTCGGACAACGATGCCACAATGACCTATTCTGTGAGTAACAAGATAAGCAGCACCACTGCACATCTTAAGCGCTTCATGCCCATTGCATCCCCCGGGACCCCGGACAACAGGGTCAAGGGGTGGTGGTTTGACCCCGCAATGAACGGGATTGGTATCTTTCTGGAAGCACAGGGGAATTCCCTGTTCGGTGCCTGGTACATGTATCACAGTACAGGGGGAGGAGGCTTGCCCTTCTGGATCAGTTTTACAGGAAGTTTTCCATCCGGTGCTTCGAATTTTACCGGCCCTGTAACTTACTGGGAAGACGGTTCTCCAATAGGAGTGGCTCCTTACAAAAGCCCGAGTTCGTCCAATACACCGGGTCATCAATTGATATTGGATCTGAAGTCGGATGGCAAAATGGATGTGACCTGGCGGGTCGATGGAAAGGATACGGTGTTTCACATGCAGCGCTTCCGCTTCTGATAGCTTTCGAGACCGGCTTTTGGGATATGTGACCCGGCCGACAAGGCATAGACATTAGAGCTGGTCCACCCATATCCTATTCGTCTACAAAATGTTTATATAAACTGGGCGCCTTTTCTATTTGTGGCGGATATCCTTGTGATTTATTATCCTAATTATTTCACTATGGTTGTGCATAAATCGAAGTGCAGCCTGATTTGTAGCAAATTTTAGTGTTTCAGCTCACAAACCATTTTTAAAAGGAACAGCTTATGGTTCGATCTTTAAATCCACTGGTATTTTTTTTTCTCGTCATCATTCTGGCCGGCTGCAGCAGTGTTTATTACAACGCCATGGAAAAGGTGGGCATTCACAAGCGGGATATACTTGTCGACCGGGTAATTGCTGCAAGGGACAGCCAGGAAGAGGCCAAGAAGGAATTTGAATCAGCCCTGGAACGGTTCAAAAGCGTGGTCGATTTCCATGGCGGGGATCTTGAGGACAAATATATAGAGCTAAAGGACGAGCTTGAGGACATGGAGGACAGGGCAAGGGAGGTTCACGAGAGGATAGCGGCAGTTGAAGACGTGGCAGAAGCCCTGTTTGATGAGTGGGAGGAAGAGCTGGACCAGTACAGCAGTGCAAGTCTCAGGCGTGCAAGCCAACGGAAACTGAGGGAGACAAGGAGGCGCTACAACCAGCTTATACGTGCCATGAAGCGTGCCGAAGCGAAGATTGAGCCTGTGCTGAGGCCCTTGAGGGACGATGTCCTTTTTTTAAAGCATAATCTCAATGCCCGTGCCATTGCCTCTTTAAAGGCAGAGCTCAGCAAGATGGAAACCGACGTATCTGTTCTTCTAAAGGACATGGAGCACTCCATCGCTGAAGCCGATGCCTTTATCCAGTCACTGGAGAAGACTTAGTAAATTCCGCCTGTTTGTATCAGCCAGATAGGCAGGTCTGCCCCCAAATGAAAAAATAGGCTGATGTATCCTAATGGCCGGTTTGAAAAAATGGTGCCGAAGCTTATCCCCGGCCAGTTGCCGGAGATAAGCTTTCAATGCATGCGGGCCTGCAACCATTTCCGTAAAAAGGTTGCAGAGGCTGTTAAAGATACTTTTGGTACATGTCCTCGTTGAATCCCACGATCATGCGCTTTCCCATCTTAAGTGCCGGTGCCCTCAGGTTGCCTGTCCGCCCAAGGCAGTTTTTTAAGATGTCATCTTTTGAATCAGAGGCTGGATGGAATACCTGGTATTTCCTGCCCTTTCCCACCACTATCTCTTCTGCCGAGGAAAGGAGTTTCCATGCATCCTCGTCTGCTATTTTGTGTTTTCTCGCCTCAACTACTTCCCCGGGAGTGATGCCCTTTTCTTCAAACACAGACTGTGCCTTCTGGCATGACTTTCAGCCCTTTCGCAAGTAAGCCCATTCAATTTCCATGTTAATCTCCTTTGTTTTTAAAACCGTCTGTTATCTTTCTTATTGCCTTTATCCTTTCAAGAACCGGAGGATGGCTGTATTCCAGGAAAACCATGAAGGGGTGCGGGGTCAGGTTGGAAAGGTTGTCCACGGAAAGCTTCTTAAGGGCGGTAATCATGGCCTCTGGATGGCCGTAACTTCTTACCGCGTACTCGTCAGCCTCGAATTCATGCCTCCTGGAAATGGCCTTGTCCACGATTCCAGTTATCATCCCAATGGGAGCATAAAGAAAACCGAAGAAAAACAGGCTTGCATAAACAGAAATGTGTTCCATTTGAAATGCCTGGAAGAGTCCGGGATTCCCGATGAAGAAGCTGAGGAGCCAGAAGGTGAAACCTGCCATGAGTATAGAGCGGATGATGCCCTTAAGCACGTGTTTCAGCTTATAATGGCCCATCTCGTGGGCGATTATGGCTGTCAGCTCCTCCACTGTATGCCGTTTGATCAGGGTATCAAACAGGACTATCCGCTTGAATCTGCCGAAACCGGTGAAAAAGGCATTTGACTTGGTGGACCTTTTGGAGCCGTCCATTTTAAATATGCCCTGCATCTTGAATTTTTCCTTCCGGGCGTAATCCATGATGGACCTTTTGAGTTCTCCTTCCTCCAGGGGTTCGAACTTGTTGAAAATCGGCATAATAAGAACCGGGGCAACAAACATCAGCATGATCTGGAAGAGGCTGAGGGCCGTCCAGCAGTAAAGCCAGGCGGAAGGCCCCATGGTCTCGAAAAACCATATTATTCCTGCAAATGCCGCACCGCCTATTACCGCTGTAAGCCCCATTCCCTTAAGAATATCAGCAGCAAAGGTCCTGGGCGTTGTCTTGTTGAAACCGTATTTTTCCTCAATTACAAAGGTGCTCCAGGCCGAGAAGGGTAAATCAATCACCTGGGACATCAGGAGTATTATCCCGGCAAATATGAGGCCGGTGGGTACGGGGCCGAGGCCTGCCGACCGTGCAAGGCCGTCTACGACATTAAATCCCCCGAAAAGGATGAATGCCAGGACGACTGCAAGGTGAAATGTTTCATGTAAAAGCCCGAAGGCAGTGGTCTCCCTCAGGTATCTCTGAGACTTGGCATAGCGTTCCTGGTCATAGAAGCCGCGGAACTCAAGGGGGAGCTCCTCTGAAATATTTCTAAGGTTAAGCCAGGCAGCCACTGCAGACAGGGCATAGTTAATGACCAGTGCAGATATGATTATTACCAGGTATATGTTCATGTCATTACAGGCCTTTTATCGGAAATTTTTCTGGACAGCATTCCCAAGTTTGTCCCCCATTTGTGTCACTGGCAAGGAAGGGGTATTTCTTGAAAGGTTTCACCACAAGGAAGCCAACCTCACCCGCAGTCAAGCCGCTGGGATTGGTGACGTCTGTATTCAAGAAGAATTTGAAATCTGCACAGCGGCTTGGTGAACCTTGAAAGAAATGCATCTTTCTTGCCATTCCTCGTTATTCTCGTCCGGGGACAAACTAGATGCTGCCTTCATTGAACTATTTTCTGCAGGCTCAGCAGGGTCTTAACTGCATGCCACGTGGCATCTAGGAAGGGGGCTGCATTGGAGTTTCTCGAAAACCCACCGGAAAGCGTCCTGCATGCCATGACGAAATTCTCACAGGCCTTCATATCTTTTGGTTTTGAACCAAGGAGTTCCATGGACGAAAGGGCGTAATGGCAGTTTTCAATGTAGGAAGTGGTTCCGGGCATGAAGCCGAAGCCGCCGTCAGGATTCTGACATGCCT
>JALVJO010000123.1 GCA_027028245.1 Deltaproteobacteria bacterium | reverse complement strand
GATATTATCTGCCGGTTCTGAGAAATGTTCGAACCAGTATGTTCAGGACGAGAACACTCACCGTGATCAGGAGGGCTCCGGCCCAGGCCAGGTGCTGCCAGTCCTCGTAAGGGCTCATGGCAAACTGGAATATCACCACTGGCAGATTAGCGACAGGTTCGTTCAGACTCCGGCTCCAGAACTGGTTATTCAGGGCAGTGAAGAGAAGAGGGGCCGTCTCTCCGCTTATCCTGGCTATGGCAAGCAGTATGCCGGTAAAGATTCCTGCCCTGGCAGCCCGGTACACGATGGAAACAGTAACCTTCCACCTGGGTGCGCCAAGGGCGCAGGCTGCCTCGCGAACCGTATTGGGCACAAGCTTAAGCATATCTTCCGTGGTTCTAACAATGATTGGGAGGGCTATAAGCGCCAGTGCAAGGGCACCTGCCCAGCCAGAAAAGTGTCCCATGGAAACAACTACCATTTCATATATAAATACACCGAGGATAATGGACGGGGCGCTGAGCAGCACGTCATTAACAAACCTTATGGCCGGGGCGATCCTTGAGCGCGCGGCAAATTCAGCCAGGAAGGTGCCTGCAAGTACACCTATTGGTGCGCCGATAAGGACGCCTACAAATGTGATGAGCAGGCTGCCCACAATCGCATTGGCCAGGCCGCCGGCTTCCCCTGGCGGGGGAGTCGGCTTTACAAAGACCGCCAGATCAAGATACTGGAAACCGTGGCTGAAAAGGGTGATGAGAAGCCATACAAGCCAGAACAGCCCGAAAAGTGTGGTGAGGACCGAGCCAAAAAGGACTAAAAAATTCAATGCCCTCCGCCTTCTGTAGATATTTTTATTTATGTGTTCCAGGCGGCTCATGTCCTTGCTCCTTCCTTGAGGGTCAATCTAAAGAGTAAAAACTTGGCAAAAGACAGAACAATGAAGGTGATCAGAAACAGTATAAGGCCAAGAGCTATAAGGGAAGAGGTGTATATTTCGCCTACCGCCTCTGTGAACTGATTTGCAAGGCTCGAGGATATGGTATTTCCCGGCATCAGCAGGGATGTCTCCAGCCTGTCGGCATTGCCGATGACAAATGTTACCGCCATGGTTTCCCCAAGGGCCCTTCCAAGCCCTAACATTATGCCGCCCACCACCCCTGTCTTGGTATAGGGAAGGACTATGTTCCTTATGACCTCCCATGTGGTTGCCCCTATGCCGTAAGCAGATTCCTTTAGTACCGGGGGCACGACCTCGAAAAGATCCCTGAAGACAGCAGCCATAAAGGGAATAACCATGATTCCAAGGATTATGCCTGCTGTAAGCACCCCGATGCCAAGCGGTGGACCGGAAAAGAGAGGCCCGACCAAAGGTATCTCGCCCAGGTGATCGGATATCCACGGCTCTATGTAGTCGCCGAAAAAAGGAGCAAAGACAAAAAGGCCCCACATACCGTAAATGATGCTGGGAATGGCAGCCAGGAGTTCTATTGCTGTTGAAACAGGACGCTTGAGCCAGACAGGACACAACTCGGTAATGAAAATGGCTATCCCGAAGCTTACCGGCACGCCGATGAGCATGGCAATGATAGAGGTGACAATGGTCCCGTAGATGGCGACAAGGGCGCCGAATTGTTCTGTTACAGGGTTCCATTCGGCCGAGGTCAAAAAGGAGAGGCCGAATTTTTCAAAGGCGGGCCATGCCCCCATGCATAGAGATACTATTATAGCAATTATAATAAAAAGGACCAGAAGGGCACATGTCCTGGCAGCGCTTGTAAAAAGCACATCCAGTATGTTGCCCATATTCCCCTGACCCTTTCTGGGACCTTGGTCCCTGTTCTGCTGTTTATTCATCCGATCTTCTTTAAAATTCTCATGCGTAGAATTGGTGAATTCTGAAAATATTTTCCGCCAGCCAGCATATTCAGCGTTTACAAAAAGGCAATACTGGATTTTGTATTTCCACTACAAATATTCTGATCGAAGGGAGCAAGCTCCCTTCAATCTAAAAAACGAATGAGAACATTCCCGGTTTGTCCCCCATTTGCGGGGTGTTTCTTGAAAGGTTTCACCACAAGGAAGCCAACTTCAGCCGCAGTCAAGCCGCTGAGATTGGCGATGTCTGTATCTGGAAAGAATTTGAAATCTGCACAGCGGCTTGGTGAACCTTGAAAGAAATGCGCCGATCCTTGCCATTCCTCATCCAGGGACAAACAGAGAATGCTCCCAAACGAATCGCCTTTTAACCGAAGTCAGGGCCAGACGGACTTACCAGAGCTGTCCTTAATATCTTTTTGCCATGTCTTTTCCACTAGTTCCACGACTTTCATGGGCATGGGAACATAATCGAGATCTTCGGCCATTTTCTGTCCCTTTTTATAACACCAGTCAAAGAACTTCAATGCAGCACGGGCCACATCAGGATGCTGCTGTACCTTGTGCATCAGGATGAAGCTTGCCCCGGTTATGGGCCAGCTGTCCTTTCCAGGCTGGTCAGTGAGGACCATGTAGAATCCCTTGGCATTTTCCCAGTCCGCATTTGCCGCAGCTGACTGAAATGTCTTGCTGTTGGGCTCGACATATGCGCCTTCCCTGTTTTTCAGCTTGACATAGGTCAGATGGTTCTGGAGGGCATAGGCATATTCCACGTAGCCGATGCTGCCGCTAATTCTCTTGACGTAGGAGGCAACACCCTCGTTTCCCTTGCCTCCGATGCCTGTGGGCCACGCCACTGCCTTTGCGCTTCCCACCTTTTGTTTCCACTGCGGGCTTACCTTTGAAAGATAATTGGTGAATATCCAGGTGGTGCCTGAACCGTCCGCCCTGTGAACCACAGTGATTACTCGGCCCGGAAGGGAAAGGCCGGGATTTTCCGCTTTTATGCGCTCATCGTTCCACCTTTTCACCTTTCCGAGGTAGATATCGGCCATCAGCTGGTTGCTCAGCCTTATCTGCCCCGGTTTTATGCCCCTCAGGTTTACCACTGGCACAACCCCGCCCATTATCATGGGAAACTGAATCAAACCGGACTTTTCCAGCTCTTTCGGCTTCAAGGGGGCATCAGAAGCACCGAAATCCACTGTTTTTGCCTTAACCTGCTTGATGCCGCCGCCGGAGCCTATGGACTGGTAGTTCATCTTGATGCCGGTGAGCTTGTAATAGGCTGATGCCCATTTTGCATAAACCGGATATGGAAACGTGGCACCGGCCCCGGATATTGCACTCACCTTATCTGCCGCCCAGGCACCAGGACAGATAATAAAACAGGCTGCCAGAAGGGCCAGCCCGGCGAGAAGGGTATTTGTCTTCATAAAAATCCTCCTTGTCTTCTTCATTTTATTTTATTTCGCGGCGTCTCTTCCAGACCTGATGTTCAGGCAGTGCCGATGCTACTGTCTCAATGTTAGCATACTGTTAGGAATTCTTTAATTTTTAATTATTCCCATCTGCCTATTTTTCTTGCCGGGCGCAAACGGCCATTCCCTCTTGATAATTAAACAGATCCTAACGAAGGCTTAACGAAAAACTAATTGACCGGTGATAAGAAAATTGAGTGTAAGCGGCGGTTTTCCAGCAACGATTTTATTTCAAAGGAGAGAATGTATGAAAAGTATAGCGTACAAGGGCAGTTGGGGGATAATAATACTGATTTTTTTATCAGTATCACTTGGAAGTATGGCTGTTGCCGGAGGTATGCCAGCTACTGAAATGCCGTCTGCCGGAGGTAAGGCATCTGGTGGAAGCGGGGTCGTTGCCGGCAGCACCTACGATCCGCTTCTCCAGGTGCTTATTAAAAAGGGCATTATTACCGAAAAAGAGGCAGCCGAGATACAGCAGGAGGCAGGCCGGATCAAGAAACAGCTGCAAAAGGAGACTGCAAAGCAGGTTCAGAAAGAGGCGGTTCCAAAACCCTTGAGGGGCCTGAAGTTCCAGATGCTGTCTTACCTGGATTACAGTGCCGGTGAGAAGCCTCAGTCAAGTGGTGGCCAGAAGAGCTATAACAGGTTGGCAATAAAACGCGGCTACTTTCGCGTTACCAAGAAGATTACATCCTGGATGGGCGGCCACCTAACCTACGATGTTCACCAAGATGGCGACGGGGACTGGAAGAACAGGCTGAAGTATCTCTTCGCCTACTTCAAGCCCCATGACCTGGGCCTGCTCACCGAAATGAAGGCAGAAGTCGGCTTAGGACATATTCCCTGGCTTGATTTCCAGGAACACGTAAATCCTTACAGGTGCCAGGGCACGATGCCTATTGAGAGGGCAGGCACCTTCAACTCGGCAGACCTCGGCCTCAGCCTGAGGGGAAACTTCGGCGGAGAGCTTGAAGACGCCGATATCAGGACCGGGAATCATCACTATGCAGGCAAATTGGGAAGCTGGCACATGGGCGTTTATAACGGCAGCGGATACCATTCCAAGGAGAATAACGGAAACAAGGTAGTAGAGGGAAGGCTTACCCTGAGGCCCCTGCCTGAGCTGATTCCCGGGCTCCAGTTGAGTTACTTCGGTCTTTACGGTGAAGGAAACAACAAGTCAGACATAAATGGTGACTACCCTGACTACCAGGTCCAGATGGGCTATATCAGCTATGAGCATCCCAGGGTCATTCTGACAGGCGAGTATTTCGTGACAGAGGGCAACAAGGATGGAAAATGGCTTAAGCCCAACGGAGATGCACTCTGGACGGAAAATTACTCGTTCTTCGTGAACGTGAAACCCCCGGTCTCTGCCATGAGCCCCTGGCTGGACAGGAAGCTCAATCTCTTTTTCCGCTATGACCACGTGGACAGAGACAAGGATAACAAGATTGCAGATGATGCAACCTATGACATGTACATCGGTGGAGGGGCTCTGGAGGTGGTACATGGAAATTATATACTCATGGACTATGAGTACACGGACTTCGGGGACGATTTCGGGAACGAGAAGTCTGCGGCGCCTGATCCAGACAACAATCCCGGTAACGAGCACAAATTCCAGATGGTTTACCAGTTGAAGTTCTGACCCACACCAGCCACCTCAACAGCAAAACCACAGATAATAAACAATGGTGTCCCGGGGCAGACTATAAAGTTTGCCCTTTTGCGGCTGCGCAGCATGGCATGTAGTTGTCAAGTAAAAATGGACACCTTACTTCAAGCAGCTTGCTTCATGTATTTATGTTCAAAATCCAAAAGATACAGCTCAAGGAACGACGAAAGGGGCCCGTTATGGCCCCTGAAATGCTCTTGTCACCCGGCTGTTGGCACCATGCCCAACTCAAGGTGTTTCAGGCGTCAGGGCAAATGCCCTTACCGCCGAGGCGTCGGGGCCGACCCTGTTCCAGCCATTGAACGCCATGTTCCATACATGGAGGTTCTCGCTGAATGCAGCAGCCGGACACGTCCCCAGGAGATTTGCCAGAAGGCTCACACCTGTATGGGTGGGATCCACGGTAAAGATTCCGCTTGGCCCCATGCCTCCGGCATGTCCCTCGATTTTCTGGAGGAGTGAGGCTGCACGATACAGCGTGAACCTGTACATGGCAAAGCGCCTGGGATGCCTGGCCTTGTAAGTCATGACCACAGAGCCATCGGAAGGGCTATAGCGAAGCATGCCGCAGCTGTCTGTCCTGCGCCCGCTGGGGCTGACATACGGCTCGTCTATGACTGCCCTTGGCCTCCGGTTGTCGATTACCAGCCGGAATATGAAGGTCTGAAACGAAGGGTCTTCCGGATCGCTGACCACAAGGTGGGGATTGACAGCTGCAGGATCTGTCGTGGTAACCGTATTCCATATATCGTTATTGGAGGGCAGCTTGAAGGGGATGCCGCTGGTACCAAAGGAGGCTGGATTAACGCGGTTTCCACTGGCATCAAAAAGCTCCAGCTTGAACTCCACATAGCCATCAGGCACCTGCCTGCTGTCAAGATAACCATTCATCAGGTCCACGGCAGCATTGATTACAACCCAGACTGCACTCGGATCAGTTGACAAGTTCGGCGGATCCTTGGGCGGGATCTCGAACAGGTTGCTCTCTGTCCCGACAGGCCTGGGGCCAAGCTCGTAGGCTGGAAAATTCAGTGTCCCTGTGGCATGGTCATAATCCGAATAGTGCCGCACCACCCTGTGGTCCAGGGCTATCCAGTCCCCGGCACCGTTAGAGCGGTACTTTATTCGGTAGTACTTCACACCCGAGGTTTCCAGTGCCCCTGAAAACAGGTAGCGAAGACCAAGCATCCCGCCGAAGGGACCCCTGTGAAAGGTGGCCAGTGTGCCTCCCAGGCCGGTGGATATGGACTCGTACAGACCGGCTTCCGGGGCAGGAGGGGATGAAGGCACTGCCCCCGTACCATAAATCCGCTTCAGGGAATAATTGCCAATGGCAAGGGGGACCACCCAGTTGGATGCAGGATCGAGGTCTACCGGCACGTCCTGGTAGCATGTGACAGCATTTGGATCCGTAACAACCAGGCTTACCGGGTCTCCACTGGGGTGGTTCCAGTACGTGTGGCAGGGAACGGGATACTTCTTGTAGATGGTCCGGTCAGTGCTTCCCACCTTTTGCCTGACCACAAACCACAGGTCCGGCGTGTCATGGTTGCATATGGAAATCCAGATGGTTTCGGTGAAGCTTCCGTCAGGCTGGATATCTGCAGTGCCGATCTTTTTCAGGCTGTAGCGGCAGTGGGGCCACCAGATCCAGTATATCCACGGATACCAGCAAAGGTAAAAGCGGAAGGCCTGGAACTTATCAACGAGCAGTTTTTTAAACTGGTCGGTGTTGGAGTAAAGGATCTTGGAGGCTGGTACTCCTTCCAGCACTTCCGTCTTCAAAAACGACTGCTTTTCCAAAAGGTCCATCTTCTGAAACTGTAAGTCCAGCCTTTCGGCAGCCGTCTCTATCCTTTCGTAGCGCTTTACCGCAAAGGACCACTCGGTGGGAAGCCTCTCGAGTTTTGCCCTGATATCCAGGTGTCTCGGAGGAAACGGAGGCCTGGGCACAGTGCCGCAGTAATCATCGTCGTCCCATTGCGGCCAGGCCAGCTCTTCTGGAATCTTTACAGGAAGAGGATCGACAATTATGTCAATGATTGCAGCCCGAAGCTTTTCAATAACAGAAGGTGGAAGAAAATATATGCATTTGATATCCACCTCGTAGATATCCACCTTGCCGTGGCAGACGGGTGCATTGTATTCTCCCATGTCCTTCTCAACGGTTCCCGTAACCACATAGGGCAGCCGGATCCAGCAGAACCACTTCTTCATATCCAGGCAGAATGTGGCTGTAACGGGCTTTTCCTGGCCCAAAAGCACCTTTTTCGTTACAGGATGAAGGGCTTCAAGGGCTGAAACCTCTTCCACCTCCGGGCCGACCTTGACCACAAGCATCTCTTTTACGGGCCTAATGTCGAATACCGCCTTCCCGGCTATCAAGGATTCTGGGACCTTTTCAATGGGCCTTTTTTCCAGAAAGCGCCCAGACCTGGTAAACAGGTAGGCAGCCAACCTGGGCCATTCATGTTTATCCTTGAAATCCCTCAGTTCGACGACTATTTCAAGGGTAATCTTCTTCCTCTTAGACTTGGCGACCGGCATACTATCCTCCTTTTTGTGCATGGTTGGATGTTTTTGACGTGCTGACGACTTGAAAAAATTACTTGACCAGCACCCTTTTGCCCCTTGGCAACAACCGGTACCTCTACCTTCTTCCTTTTTATGTTTTTATCACAAAAACTGATATTAATGATTTTGAATATTTTACACATTCACTCTCTCCCAAAAAGGAGATCAAAAAGATGACTGGCACAAGGATCGGAGATACCATGTAATGCCTGTACTGTTTCTGCGGCCATTGGGTATTTTTGCACCTCCAGGGCCGCTGCCTGGTGTCTTTCCTGCCGCCCGGGCTCACTGCCACTGTGGAAAACATGGACGGCAGGGGTAGATTTTTACTATTACTCGGCCTTGTCAATTTTTTCGTCTGTTATCACGTTCCTGTCTCTTTTTGTGGCATCTACCTCGAGTTGCGGAACCTGGCTGAAGTGGGCATGTCTCAGGGATGCCCTTACCTTTTGAAGGAGCCTTCTCCTGGATACCCTGGGGGTTCGTCTTAGGTGCTTGTTGAAATAGTAGGTAAAGGCACCATGGAAACGCCCGTTTATGTAAGCATCTGCCGATGTTTGATCTGACCTGCATCCGGCCCACAATATATGGTGTTTCCTCCTTCTTCTCTTGGCACCTTCTATAAAGCCCTTGTATTCCAGTTCATCTTCCTCGCCTGAAAAGCGCAGGAGCAGGTCAGTAGGGGGAGGCAGGTACCTGCTCATAATCCTGGGTTCTTCCTCTTCTACCTGGGGTTCAAGGCCGATGCTCCTTAGCCCCGTGCCGGAATGGCAGGAATCCAGGACCACTTCCAGCAGGGCGCCCTCAGGCACATTTTTGAGTACACTGTTTAACTCGTCATCGGTTATATATGTACCATCCCAGTCCATGTCATAGGGGCAGATGAGTTCATCCAGGTGGTCTACCAACTCATCTCCATCCCTGTCCCTGATCTGGGAGCCATGGCCGGAAAAGTGAAAGAACAGGAAATCCCCGGGCTTGCTGCCCTTGACCAGCCAATTCAGGCGGGCCATGATATTTGTCTTGGTTGCCCTGCTGTCTGTAAGTACCCTGATCTCCCCGGTCTTGAAACCGAAAAGGCTTCTCAGGGAAAAGTGCATATCCAGGACGTCGTTTATGCAGCCCCGGAGATCATTTACCTTTTCATAGTCGTTTATGCCTACGAGCAATGCCTTTCTTGCCATTATCCTGACCTCCTTGTCTTAAATTGCCCGGTTATTTCGTTCATTCCTTTGACATGTCGGGCAGTTGTCCTGCCTTTCTCTTGTATATGAAGGCAGGAGTTACGAATACCCAGTGCCAGGGCTTGCCAGCCTTGGTGGTCTCTATGAGCCAGGCCTCGCGCCCTGGTGGGCCGTCATGGACATATACGGGCTCTTCAGGTGTTTCTCCTTCTTCCAGACCGGCCTCGGAGCGTACCCGCTCCAGGGCCTCTTGCCCCGTGATACCGGTGACCACCGGCGCCCCTTCGAGGGCGCCGATGGCTGCTACTTCCCCGGTGCCGGTGATTCTGGCAAACCCGGCAAGGTGCCCTCTTGACATAATGGGCACCAGCCAGTAGCCGGGCCTGCCCTGCAGATCCCTTACAAGTACCGGCTCTCCAATGACGACACTGTCCCAGTGTGAAAACTCCCGTTCGCCACTCATGCTCAGCATTACGGCAGCATTCATGGCCTTTTTCTTTGCTTCTTCACTTGGCAGGAACATCAACTCAATCCCTGTTAATGGCACGGATGGCTGCGGTGTCTTACGTAGATGAAATTGGTATGGGTAACAGCCGTCCAGTTCTCCCAGTATACCTTTCCTCCCTTGCAGGGGTCGGGGTTCCAGGGCCAGGGGTCGTAAATCTTCAGCCACCGCTGCGGTTTGTGTCCCCACAGGAATAAATTCTGTCTTTTCCAGCCGGCGCAGGCCCTTGCATGCCCTGGAATGCCGCTTTTAAGGGGGCGATTGGCGTTTATCTCGGCCTGGGCCTCGCTCCAGTTGGCACTTGTATCCAGAGTGGCATCCAGGCAGCCGTTGGAAAGCGTCTCGTAGCCCTTGACCTGGCCGCTGAGACTTGTGCCTCCTGGCCCGGTATGCATGGCATGTGCTATCTTGTCCTGGGTGAAATAGTAGCGGTAAAAATCAAGAATCATCTGGCCTGTCGCTACCGCGCAATAAACCGGGGTCTTCTGGCCCCTGAGTTCAAAGCAGTTGTGGGGCTTGCAGCGCGGGGCATAACGCAGCACCCTCCAGGAATACAATGGAATCGGCGTGATTGGATGTACAGGCTCAACCGGGGTCACCAGGGCAGGCTTAAGCTCCTTGAGTTCCCGTGAGCTGAATCCCCGGTCAAAGGCCCTGGGAAGCTTTTCCTTTATCATTTCCAGTTCCCTGTCGGCCATGTTCCACAATTCTTCCCGTTGCGCAGCCTCTGGATAGACGTATTCCTGATAGAAAGAATACGCACCCGTTCCTTCCAGCTCGTAGTCGCCGAAGATTTCCACTTCGGACATGTCAGAGACATCAAATATGGATACCTGGCTGCCCGATTCCGGCAGGCTGAATAGCACCCTGACACCTATCCTGGGATAGCAGTAGCAGACAATGTCTGTCTCCTCTATCTGTGCATCAGGATATTTTCCCTTCACCTTCTTTTCTGCCTGCCTGGCTGCCTTGTCCGGGTCCCACTGCCTTTTCCCGAATTCCACTGTAACGACGGGACTGCCCATGGCCCTGCTGGCACTGGCCTTTACAGCACCGTTTTCCTTCTTTCCGTTCATTACCCTGAACTCGTAGAACAGCACCTCGCCGTTCAAGTCGTTTATCTCCAGGGGTTCCGGGTCAACCTCGTAACCACCCCACGGCTCAAGGTCCCGGACTTCTCCTGCCCATTCCCTGCGGATGTTCAGGAGCACATGTTCATAGGCCCTTTCCTTGTCAACCGAGCTTGCTGGTTCTCTGTAAGTCTTCATCTCTCTAGTCTCCTCCTTACTTGGTTTTTATTCGTGTT
>JALVJO010000122.1 GCA_027028245.1 Deltaproteobacteria bacterium | reverse complement strand
CCAAGGGCCGAGAGAAACCGCTCCAGCATGGGAATTTCAGAGAGAATCGCCTCCTGAAGGGCGTTTTCCATCTCCTCACGCCCCAGGCCCCTGGCCTCAAGCCCTGCAAGAAGTATTCTTGCAAGGGGTTTTCCACCTGCATTCCTGCATATTTCTTCAGCCTGCTCCCACTTATTCCTGGAAATGGCCCTGTGAATATCACTGACTAGGCCGCTGGAATCCACCCTTCGGCGCAAAAGAAAGATTATTCGTTCAAGGATAATGAAGACTCCTGCAGCGAACACCCCGATGATTGGCCATACCACAGGCCCTCCCTTTTCCACCTGTTGCCACAGATCAGGGGTGCTTACAATATCTCTTACGGCAGCACCCCTGGATATATCCACAGGAACTGCATCGTTTTCTCCCTTCATGTACGTTTCAAGAGAACTTTTCAGGTTATGTGGCAGAGATTTCGACAAGGCAAAAAATTTTTTGCCTTTTGCCGAGTAAAGCAGAAAACCTGTTTGGTCTCCTGTGCGATATGCCGCTGTAAACGGGCCGACAAGGAGGATAGTCCCCTGCTTTTCCCTGCCGTCCCGCCCCACAAAATTGCCTTGCCTTATTACCACCCAGCCTGTCTGGCTGATCTGCTCCTTAAGCAAGGCTACCATACGCCGCACGTCATCCATGCCCGGGAAATGCGTATCCTGAAGAATGTCATCCATAAATGAGGTATCCGGCGTAAAGAGTGCGATTTGCATGTTCTGTTCCACAAGAGACCTTATATCCCTTGCATTTATCCGCACAACCCCTACAAGTTCGTGTATTACCTCTTCCTCCCTGTCAAGCTGGGACAGCAGCTCCTTATCCTTTTGTTCAAGAAGTGTGGCCTGTTTCGAAAGCGCTGATTTCCGGGCTTTAAGAGCCAGATTTCTCTTCCTGGCATCCTGAAGACGTCTCATCAGAGATTCCCTGTTCTGTGTTATGATCCCGCGCATGGCTCCGGCCTCTTTGCTGGCGCTCTCCTTCTCTGCGGCAGCCTTTGATTCCAGAGTTTTTACTGAAACTGAAGAGCTGGTCACGCTCCTCATGTCCTGAGCTACAGCACAATCTGAAAATAGCATCAGCAGGACAGCAAGCATTGCAAAGGTTGATAACAGAAAACTCTTCATTTTGCGCTCACCCGTCCTACGGGCAATATTACAAGTTCCACAGGCCGCCTCTTTAATGCCATGTCCATGGCACGTCTTATCTCCCTGTTATGCTCCATGGAGAGGTCAAGCCACCTGTTTGTGGCAGTATCAAAAACGCCGCACCTGTTTCCATCAAGGGTCTGATAGAAGAGATTCAGCCTTCCGAGCCGGAGCACATTTACCAGCACAGGCTCTTCAGACAGGGTTATGTTCTCTCTTGTCACTTCCACGGTGGTGCCATATTCTGCCTCGATCAGCATTGCCTCCATGATCTTTCTGAATTTCTCACTGACTGGAACAGCAGGATCATCCATTATCTCCCTGAGCCTCACCATGCGTTTTTTCCTCTCATCAATCAGAAACGGCAGCCCCTGCTCTGTCTCTGTTGCAAGCCACTCCAGGGTATCATGGAGAAATGGCTGGATATCTTCAGCAATCTGTCTTATACCCTTAAGCTCACTTTCCCTGAGTGATATCCTTTGTTTTGCACGTGAAATTTCTTCCTCAAGACCCTGGCACTGCGTTTCAATCTGACTGTTTTCGGCATCAAGCTGCTCAAGCTCATGGAGCATCTTCTCCCTCTCAATGAGCCATTTTTCCTGCTCCTTCTGTGTCTTCTGCCTGATGGAAATTGCATCCCGCACAGGTTTCTCCACTCGTTTTTTTATGGTGCCGGAAGTGGAAGCATGGTTGGAGGATGCCCCTGCATCCAATACGGCAAGATGCCAGAAAACAAAAAACCAGAAAACAGAAAAGAGGATGAAGGTTAAAAGGCTGCGCAGAGATATGTTATGCATTGAAATATAACGCTCCATGAGATCTATAAATTTATGCGAAAAATAGCTCGAAGCTGAAAGCTCAAGGCTCAAAGTAAAAAAGCCTTAATGCCGTACAAATTCTCTGGTATCTGCTCACAGGGTGCTGCAGATGCAAGGCGGAGGGTGCGAAGGCGTACTTCCTGTACTTCGAGCCCCCGACAACGCAGCAGATGCGGTACCCCGTGAACAGATACAAAATACAATGAAGTTTTTGTTTGCTCTCTCTTTGTATGACAGGAGATGTTGCACAGGCCGGCCGGTACAATATGAAAATTTACCACGCTGCGTTAATGCTGAATACAGCGGAGAAGGGAGGAGCAGAGTAGTAATCGGTGTTTCCAGAAGCGCCATCATCATACAGGTCGATTACACCAGCGTGGTGTGAATCAAAGAGATTGTTTAATTCAAGTTTCAGAACCACATCCCTCAGCTCCCACAGCTGCTGTCGGCGGTAACTGAGGGAGAGATCAACTACTGCATGTGAAGGAACAGCCTCTTCATGAAGGGCATCGCCATACCGCTTGCCCATGAATGTCACAAGGGGCGCAATCTCAAAATCCTCCCAGGAGTAGATAACACCCCCTTTTATCAGCCACTTGGGAGTATCAGGAAGCTGTTTGCCATCAATCTTTACTGTGTTGCCGTTTCGATCAAGGTCTTCCGTGAATTCTATGTCTGTGTAAGAGGGGTTCAGCAAAAGGGTAATGCCCCATGGCAGATATGCCGTAGCCTCAAGCTCAAAACCAAGAGTTCTTGCCTCGCCGTCATTCTGATAGTAGTTGAGCCCAACGGCTGGATCATAGGCATTTACAAGCACATCATGGTGCCTTGCATAAAAGAACACAGGATGCAATGTAATATTCTTCTGTTTGAAACGGATCCCCACATCTATATTGTCAGAGGTCTCCATCTCCCACTTGTCAAAGATATCCTGCAGGACCATTCCTGCCGCATTGAAGCGCGCCCTGTTCTGAACATACAGGCTGGTTATGGGCACAAACATATATGGTCTTACGTAAGTACGCCCATAGTTACAATATATCTCAAGATCATCCGTGATCCTGTAGCCTGCCCCTGCCGAGGGCAGCCATACATCCCAGCTCTGGTTGTCAAGTGCAAGGTCAGGCTGCTCCACAAGGTTCCCTGTCTTGTTTGTCATATAGCCGGAGCTTGCAGGCTCACTGTAGTAAAAATATTTGATGCCTGCCTGCCATGTGAATCTGTCATATTTCACCGATGCCCTGATGTAAGGGCTGTGCACATGACCCCTTCCATGGTTGTCACCGTAATATGAGTAACCAAGATCATTGAGACCAGAAGACGTGATGGAGTATTTTTTTACATATTTATCAAGACCAGCAGACTCAAACCAGTATCCTGCTGCAACAGACATGAAGGAATAGTCCCAAAACATTTCAGGAATAACCCCTATCCGGTCAAGATCAGTTATTTTTTTAACCATGAAATAACCTGTCCTGTTATTTTTTATCATTGACAGGGTTTCGGTCCTCCAGGCATCCTCATTTGAATAATAGGGTTTAACAGAAAAGGAGAACGGGCCTGCCATCGATGACCTGATAATGAATCGGAAATCCCTGTTGGTTGAGCTGTTACGGTTGTATTTGAAATAATATCGGTCAATTGAAGGTATTCCGGTAAGGTGTTGGTTGTAATCCAGGCGGTAATAGGAATCCAGGTCCCTGACCTCATCATATATAAGCGGTCTGAAGGAATCTCTATCTGCATCATTGAAGCTGAAAAAACCGTCTAACTCAAAAAGGCCTGTAATCTCCTGGCTGAACCCTGCATCCAAATGGTTGCGCGGCCCAATCTCTCCAGGCCCCTTCCATTTGTCAGCATCGGTGTATGAATAAGAGGCAAAGATGCCTGTGCCTGTAGGAAGTCTGCCTGAATCAAGGCGCACAAAGGTACGTGAAAACCTGTCAGTTCCCACTGCCTGACTAAACGAGATGTCGGGATGCTCTTCAGGGCGTCTGAAAAACAACTCAATGGAGCCGCCTTTATTGCCATTACCAGTGCCGAGTGCTGTGGGGGATGCGCCTTCGTAAAGTGCTATGCCGCGTAAATTTTCAGTATCAAATATGGACTCCCTCGGCCCAAGGGGCATGATCCCGTAATCGGGCATGCCTTCAATGGTAATGCTTCCGAACATACCCTTTATGCCGCGGAATCTTGTATTTTTGCCTGCAAGTCCGTATGGATCAGTGGCCTCCACGGAAACACCTGCAAGCAGATCAACTGCCTGGTAAATACTGGAAGTGGCAGCAATACCCTTAAGCTCAATGCCCTGTCTGTTTATCAGACTTCCTGAATAGAGGGAGTCTCCTGCCTGCTTGACAGGGGTAACTACCTCACCGGTAACTGTAATATCTTCCAGTTCATAGACCTCTGCTGCAAACACCACTGTGTATGTGCCTGAAGAGATAAAAAGAGTAAGAACTGCCGTGGCAACAAACAAAGGAAACATGCGAAAAATCATTCCTCAATTCCTCTCCCGTTTTCACCATCATCCCCTTTCCCACAGCCTTCAGGGCCTTGTCCATCCCTTCCCACGTCCTTTATCATTGATCAAGGCTGCCCTCGTACATTAAGTAATACAAATATAATATTTGTAACACAACCGGAACGATAATTTACTGAAAATAAAAAATCAAGAGAAAATTAGTTCATAAGGCTTTTATGAATAAAAACAGGCAGATAGGATGTTACTATTTATGTTTTGGTGTAATTTTAAGAGCATGGAACACCATCCGGACAGCCATATGATTTTTCAACTCATGACCATTTGGATAAAGAGGAGGGGATGGGGATTTTAACATTGCAGCAAAACATACTCTGAAAGTCAGATGCTCAGTGAACTGTTTATAAAATTCCGGCACCTGCTTTTTGGAAGATGCATAGAGGATGGAATGAAAATCATCCGCTGATTCCTTCATGAGTTTTTTAGGAACCTTTGCCGGTATGTTCCTGGCAGCGCTTCACCTTGGTCTTGGAAAACTCTTCCTTGAACACCTACCGTACTTCCACATCTATCTTTTCCGCCTCTTCCTTTCTGAGGCTGAGATGATAGCCTCGCACCTTCACCTCTATAGGATCTCCCATGGGGGCCACACGCTCAACCTCAACAACGGAACCGGGCGTAAGTCCCATTTCAGAAAGTCTTTTTTTCAAGGGGCCTTTTGTCCGAATACCCCTTATCAGTCCGCGGTCTCCCACTTTTAATTCCAAAAGTCTTTTTTTTTGAATCTTTTGTACTTGACCAGACCTGGCAACCAATCCCCTGGCCATGTCCAGGCAGTGCTCGCACTTGTTTCTATCAACCCCGCATTCCAGATGTCTCTTAAACCCCTCAATCAGTTTGTCTCCTCCAAGTGGGCAGACATCTATGAATTCGATGAATTGAACCAGCCTGTTGACGATTTGAGGGGATATTCCATGCTCCAGTTTACATGCCGTCTTATTTGCCTCGTCTTCATCTATCGCGAGAACCTTAACAAAAAAATCCTTTAGTACCTGGTGTCTTCTTACTATTTCCCTTGCAATTTTTTCCCCTTTGGGAGTCAAGGTAATCACATCATAAGGGGCGTAGTTCAGGAAATCCCTTTTGGCCAAGGCCTTGAGTGCGCCTGTAACTGAGGCATTGCTGACCTGTAATCTGCCAGCGATGTCCTTGGCCCTGACTGCGCTTTTTTCCTGGATGATATTGTAAATAGCTTCCAGATAGTCCTCGAGGCTGGCTGAAAGTCCGACTGCTTCTGTCATTATTTTATCCTTTTTTTCTTTCCTGAATTTAGCGTTTCAAAAGTTTGAAGTAATTATTTTATACGATATTAAAAGGAGTTACATCCTTTTGAAATGCCCAATCCAAGTCTCTGTCTTTTATCAAGGCAGCAATTAAATTGTCAACAAAAAAGTTAGTCTTGCCTAAATTTTTTTCTTGACTCTGTGAAAGAATTGTTTTAGATACCCCTATAATTTTAAGGGCGCCTAAATTTATTTTGGGAGACTTTCAGAATGTCAGACACAAGAATTAAGGAACCAAGGCAAATTCTATTTAGTGCAGGATGTTCGTTCCCCCTGTCCATGGCGTTGCCTGGGGATCGGGTAAAGATAGTAGCCTTCAGGGCAGGCTCGAGCATGCAGGAAAGACTCCTTGGCATGGGAATAAATATTGGTGATGTAATAAGAGTGGAACAGCAGCAAAGGAAAGGGCCGGTGTTTATTTCCAAGGATGGGCAAAAATATGGCCTTGGAGCAGGAATAGCCCAAAAAATATTTACAACTAAAGGCTAGCAAAGGAGAAACGGGCATGTACGGGAAACTGGCAGACTTGCCTGTAGGAGGCAGGGGAAAAATCACTGGTTTTAAGAGGGGATTCAACGAATACAAGCGGAAGCTGATGTCAATGGGGCTTACCCCAAGCACCATGTTCGAGGTGGTTCGCGTTGCTCCCATGGGAGATCCAGTAGAGATAGTTGTACGGGACTACAGGCTGAGTCTCAGGAGAGATGAGGCAATGGCAGTGTTGGTGGAGGGTCTTTGAAATGAGTCACTACACCATTGGAATAGTGGGAAATCCAAACTGTGGAAAGACCACGCTGTTTAATGCCCTTACAGGTGCCAAACAGCGTGTGGGCAACTGGCCTGGGGTTACAGTGGACAGAAAAGAGGGTTTTTACACACATGGCCGTAAAGATATAAGAGTAGTGGACACACCAGGCATCTATTCCATGTCTGCAAGCTCTATTGATGAAAAGGTAGCGAGATCATTTGTCCTTTCCGGCGAGGCGGATCTCATAGTTAATATAGTGGACGCCTCTAATATCGAGAGAAACCTGTACCTTACTGTCCAGCTCATAGAGATAAAGGTTCCCCTGCTCATTGCCCTTAACATGATGGATGTTGCAAGGGAAAAGGGGATTGAAATAGATGTTAAGGGCCTTTCCCGAAGGCTTGGCTGCCCGGTTGTACCCATTGTGGCATCCAGGGAAAAAGGCATAAATGAACTTAAGGACCAGATAAAGAGGGCAGTATATGAAAAACCAATTCCTTCTGCCCAAGTTGAGTATCCAGAGGCAATAGAAAAGGCTGCAGCCAGCTTGTCAGAGGTGCTGAAAGAGACCAACTACAGCAATGATTTTGATCCGCGCTGGCTGGCCATGAAGCTGTTGGAGGGTGACGAGGACTGCCTTGGCCTTGTTGATGATAATATCAGAAGGTTGGCAGAGCACCTTCAGGGGCAGGCTGAAGCAGGGCTGGGAGAGGAGAGCGACATACTAATTCCCTCGGCCAGATATGAATTTATTTCAAACATTGCAAGTCAGGTGGTGAACAGGACAAATCAGCTGGACGAGACCCTTTCGGACAAGATCGACCGGATTGTACTGAACAGGGTTCTTGGCATCCCCATCTTTTTGGTTGCAATGTATTTGATGTTCCTGTTTGTCATCAATGTAGGCGGGGCCTTCATTGACTTTTTCGATATAGCGGCAGGTGCTGTTTTCGTAGACGGCACCAGGGAACTGCTTTCGAAAATAGGTGCTCCACAATTTTTGGTCACCCTGTTGGCAGACGGGCTGGGTGGCGGCATTCAGACAATGGCCACATTCATTCCTCCAATTGGCTTCATGTTTCTGTGTCTATCGTTTCTTGAGGACTCGGGCTATATGGCAAGGGCAGCCTTTGTCATGGACAGGTTCATGCGCTTTATCGGGCTTCCTGGCAAGTCATTTATTCCCATGCTCGTGGGTTTTGGCTGTAACGTCCCTGCCATTATGGCCACGCGCACCCTGGAAAACGAGCGGGACAGAATTCTTACTGTAATGATGAATCCCTTCATGTCTTGCGGGGCAAGGCTCCCTGTATACGCGCTTTTTGCCGCAGCCTTCTTTCCGTCAGGCGGCCAGAATCTTGTGTTTCTCTTGTACCTTTTGGGCATAGGGGCTGCTGTAGTGACCGGTCTGGTTCTTAAAAATACCCTTCTTAAAGGGGAGATTACTCCCTTTATAATGGAGCTTCCTCCATACCACATGCCCACTGCAAAATCCGTGTTGCTCAGGGCATACGACAGGCTCCAGACGTTCCTGTTCAAGGCAGGCAAAATCCTCATACCAGTTATCATGGTGCTGGCCTTTCTGAACTCCATGGGCACTGACGGAACTTTTGGCAATGAGGACACGCCAAAGTCAATGCTTGCATCCATTGGCCGCACCATTTCACCGGCCTTCACCCCCATGGGCATTACCCAGGAAAACTGGCCTGCTACCGTTGGGATTTTCACAGGTATCTTTGCCAAGGAGGCAGTGGTAGGCACCTTGAACTCCCTCTATTCCAGCATGGATGAAACCGATAACAGCGGAGAGGCCAAAGAAGATGAGGGCCTCAGCCTGCTGCACTCCTTCAAAGAGGCCCTTTTGACCATTCCAGAAAACCTGAAGGGAGTTGCAGACTCACTTCTTGATCCTCTTGGAATCAGCTTAGATGTTTCAAATACAGAACAAGCCGCAGAGGAACTCGAGGTGGATAAGGGCACCTTCGGGGCAATGGTAACTCTTTTCGGCTCAAAGGTGGCGGCATTTTCCTATCTTCTCTTCGTGTTGCTCTACTTCCCTTGCAGCACTGCCATAGCAGCGGTTTACAGGGAGACAAATCTAAGCTGGACGCTATTTGCCGGATTCTGGACCACGTTCCTTGCCTGGTGCGCAGCCACAACCTTCTATCAGGTTGCCACCTTTTCAGCGCATCCAGGGGCTTCTACCCTCTGGATATCTGTAGTGGCAGGCCTTTTCTCAGCAGTGGTGGCAATGCTCTATCTGGCTGGCAGAAAGAACAGGGAGCGTTTCCATGAAATGGCTGGTGTGATGGTGCCATCAAAATGAAGACATAGGCGGGAATTTTGCGGCAGGCGCGGCAGCAGCTATCATGCTTCCTCCTTGCCAAGCCTGCCTCATGGTTCTCTCTTTTAAAAGAATATCCAAATGAACCTTGTCGAACTTAAAAAATATCTGAAAGAGAGGCGTCTTACACCGATGCAGGACTTGGTGAACCGCTTCAGGACAGACCTCGAAACCGTTGAACCCATGTTGGAGATATGGATCAAGAAGGGCCGGCTGAAACGCCACAGGTGTGAAGGGGCGTGTCAAAGGGGATGTGGTGGGTGCAGTTCATCAGACGTGGAGTTCCTGGAATGGCTTGAATAAAAATTTTTTTCAAATGTGTTTAGGTTAGCCTAAATTTATTAAAAAAGACTAATGACAAAAAGGGGAGGTTTCAAATGAAAAAGAATATTGTTTGTTCAGGGATAGTGGGTTGTTTGGTACTGTTTTTCCTTCTAACAGGCTTCGGTTCAGTCTTTGCCGGAGGTGTCTCTTTGCGGGAGGAGCAACTGGAAAGCCTGGTTAAACAGCTCGTGGAGCAAAACAGGAAACTTAGCACCAGGCTTGAGAGTGTTGAGAAGCAGTTGTCAGTCATAAGGCAAGAGGAAAAGGAACGCGCTTCAGAGGTCTCACCCGCAAGGGAGGCGGAGGCCCAGGAGCCCCACTGGTATGATCGCTTCAGCCTGGGAGGTGGAGTGACTGGTCTAGTTATGGGCACCCTTGGCGATGCAGATAGCATAGAAGGGATTCGGTCCACGCAGGATGCTTCATATACGATGGATCTGAACCTGGACGCTGATTTTGCAAAATGGGGGAAATTCTTCGTTCACCTTGAGGGAGGTGATGGTGACGGACTCAACAACGATGTCCCAAGCTTCAGTGTCCCCAACTACGATGCCTACAAGACGGCTACCGCACTGGATCAATCGGCACTTACCATCTCCGAGGCCTTTTACGAGTTCTCTTTCCTGGATGACAGATACGGGTTTGATATCGGTAAGATGGACATAAGTGTTCTCTTTGATGAAAACGAGGTTGCAGGAGACGAAACAACACAATTTCTTTCAAATATCTTTGTAAAGAGCATGGGTATGAACATCCCCGAGCCCGACAATTTTTACTGCCCGGCCTTCATGCTGAGGGCCCAGCCCGTTGATCTCATAGAATTCAAGGTGATAGGGGCAAGTGTCAATGCCCACGGGGAAGACTCGGTATGGCACAATGTCTTTGATGACGGAATGATTGCCGGCCAGATGAATATAATGCCCAGGCTCCTTGAAAGAAGTGGCAATTACAGATTTTACGGCTGGGTGGATAAGAGGGGGTACCTGAAGAATAAAGATATATCCAGGGCCTCAGGCCTGGGTCACGAGGATGCTGCCAGGCTTGCGGACAATTCATTAAGTGGGTGGGGGCTTTCATTTGACCAGGAAATCCTGGACGGTATCAAGGGCTTTGCCCGTTACAGCCAGACCCTGACCGACGACCGGGCGGTTTGGAATGGTGACGAAGATGCTTGGGAGATGAATCCCTTTGACAGAACCTGGTCAGCCGGTTTTGAGCTTGCTGGAGGGTTGTGGAACCGCGGAGGAGACGCCTTTGGATTTGCCTTTGGCCAGACCCTTCTTACAGATGATTATGAAGATGCAAATGATCATACTGCCAACGAAAACTATTTAGAAGCGTATTACAGGTTCACAATGAATCAATATTTTGCCCTGAGTGCAGATTTTCAATGGATTGGAAATGCCGGGGGCGATTCCAGAAGGGATGATATTTATATCTGGGGCTTAAGGAGCCAGATTGACTTTTAA
>JALVJO010000121.1 GCA_027028245.1 Deltaproteobacteria bacterium | reverse complement strand
CGCCTTGAAGAACGAGTCTCCTCCCTGGAAAAGGAACTCAACGAAAAAACGGAAAGGCTTAAAGATCTCGAGGGGCAGGTTCAGAATTACAAGTCAGAAAACAGTGAACTCAAGACCCGTGTTGCCGAGCTGGAAAAGAAGACCTCGGAGCAGGAATCGCTGATACAGGAAAAGGACAGCGAGCTGGAAAAGCTCAGCGACAAAGCCATGAAAATGGCCAAGGAACTCGAAGAGGTCCAGTTCAACTATAATATCGCCACCCTTTATATCCACATGAAAAAATTATATGATGAGTTTACCCAGGATTACACCCAGAACATCCTGAAGGGCATCAATACAATGAAGATATCTGACCTCGATATGGCAACTGCCCAGGCGATTTTCGAACATGCAATGAGCTCCTTCTTCACAGCGTCTGAAGAGTCGGTTCAGCAGGAAGAAACGGCTGAATCCCTGGAAGAATCAGAAACCGCAACAAGCTGATCCCAATGATTTAACTTGAATCTTTGTTTTTTTACCAGGAGGAATCGAAATGGACACATCCGTATATGTATTTTATGCAGTATTTTCTTTTTTATGTTCACTGATCTTTTTACTGGCCTTCGGCGCAGGCCTTTATTCACTTTATCTCACAAAGACAAGGCCTACATTTGAAGAAGGGGAAGAACCCAAAGGACGTTTTGCTTTTCTTTACAATAAAAAGTACGGCATCTGGCTGCTGGTGATAGGCCTGCTTTTCGGAATAGTAGGATACAGGACCCAGCCCACAAAAATGGTTCCGGAAAAGGCCAAGGAAGCATCCCATGCTGTAAAGTCTGAGGAATTGAAAAAGGCCGAGAAAAAACCCCAGCCTCCGGAAAAGGCCGAAGCCAAGGCTCCGGCAGAAAAGCCTGAGAAAGTCAAAATAGTCGTAGAGGCAGAAAAAGAGAAGCCAAAACCCGAAGTCGCTACTGGAGAAATTGCCAAGCTTAAGGAGCAGATAAAATCCATGGAGGAGGCAGCTAATGCCAAGGATGAAAAAATTAAGCTCCTTGAAAAGGAACTTTCCAGGCTCAAAAAGGACCTTTTTAAAAACGAAACTCAAAATGCCGTGAATAAGCAGCTGATTGCCAAACTCAATCAGGAAATCAAGGCCCTTCACCGCAGATACAAGACGGAGAGCATGCAGTCAGTGCATGCAGTAGCCTTGGAAAAACGGCTTAAAGAGGCCTGTGAACAGCTCAAAAAGGCAAAAGAGGCCAAGGCGGCCACAGAGGCCCAGTTGAAAGAGGCCCAAAACGAACTGAAGAAGGCCAATGATGCAGCCGCAGCCCTGAAGCAGAAGCTGAAAGCCGCCCAGGATAAGCTGGCAGCCCTTCAAAAGGACAAGGATGAGATCCAGGCCCAGCTCGACAAGGCCATGGCAACTATCAAAGACCTGAAAAAACAAAATTCAGACCTCAAGCAAAGGTTCCAGGCACTGGAAAAGAGCAGCCAGGCGGAAAGGGAGGCACTGGAAAAAAAGAACCAGCTCCTGTCAAAGAAGTTAAAAGAAACCATTCTCAACCCCAGCGAGATCCAGAAAAAACTAGATAGCCTGGTCTCGCGGCTGAATACCCTCAAGGCTGAAAACGAGCAGCTTCGGAACCAGCTCCGGGCAATGAATGACGCCATTAACATGAAGGTTATCAAACTCATGGAGACGGAATCCAAGTACCAGCTGCTTCAGGAACAGGGCAAGATCAAGGATGAACAGATCAAGGGCCTCATGGAAGCCAATAAGGCGCTCCAGGACAGCATAGCCTTTCTGAAAACAAGGGTGAGCACCCTACAGGCAGAATTAAAGAGCAAGAATACCATCATACAGCAGCTGCAGAAGAAGCTTGCCGCAGATAAATTCAGCGAGGCTGCTGCCAATGCAGCAGTCCAGGAGGCTGTAGAAGCGAAAAAAGCGGCAGCAGCCCCGGAAGTAAAAGCTGAAAAGACTGGGGCCAAGGAAGTTAAAAAGCAAGTCGAACCTGAAAAAAAGGCAAAGGCACAAGAGAAACCGGCAGAAAAGAAAGAGAAATAGAATATAAAGCTCGTTCACAAGTAATAAAAAAGGCCTGTTAGAAACAGGCCTTTTTTATTACGGAAATAATAGACCCTTCCCGCATCCCCTGGCAGTCCCCAAAAGCGGTGCTCCTTTCACTGTCTTGTAACTTCAAACAATGAAAGCAAACAATACATGTTATCGAAAAAAGGGGGACCACTACAATCCACACTACAGCTTGAGGGTCATTGAATTAACACATAGCGGAATGGCCGGCGGACCGGTCTGTTTCACGGATGTTGGAAAAATAAAAAGGGGAAATAAGCCAGTGCTTATATCCCCTTGAAATTACTGGTGCCCCCGGCATGATTCGAACATGCGACACCAGGATTAGGAATCCTGTGCTCTATCCCCTGAGCTACGGGGGCAATAAATACAGGGCCTACTGTTAACACACTTTGAATTGCTGTGTCAAGTTTGGCTTTCTCTGGTTTTTCCTTGAAATTCCGGTAGTTATATAAAAGAAAAGGGCCTGCAGCTTTTTAGCGGCCCTTTGGTCTTTATGAACAACGGACCTGGTCCTTTTTATAGTCCTGCCTTCTTTAACTCTTCCACCAGCTTTTTCTGCTCTTTTGACAGCTTCTTGGGCACGTGGACCATGATTCTTGCAAAAAGGTCGTGCTTGCCGCCTTTCGGCCCTGGCAGGCCCTTTCCCTTGAGTCTCATTTTCTGTCCGCATTTTATGCCTGCAGGGATCTTGAGTTTCAAGCTGCTGCCGTCAAGGCCCGGGATTTCAACGGTTGTGCCAAGACAGGCATCTGAAAAGCTGATGTAGCGATCATAGATGACGTTGCCGTCCTGGTCAAAATAGAACCCCGGGGGCAGCGAGATATTTATCCTCAGGTACAGGTCTCCCCTGCCGCCAGGACCCTGGGTTCCCTTTCCAGGTACCCTGATCTTTTTTCCCCTGGTTATTCCCCTGGGGATGGTAACGGAAATCTTTTCCGGAAAGCCCCCGGTTTGAAGCGATATAACCTTTTTGTCCCCGTGGATGACCTCGTACGGCGTTACATAGAGGTCCAATACCACGTCCTGACCCTTTGGCTGGGTCTGCTGATACATGTAAGGTCCACTGGGCTGATGAAAATGCCTGCGGCCTTGTCCTGTGGTCCGGCCGCCTGCCCCGGAAAAGATATCTTCGAACCCTCCGGCTCCTCCGCCGAAGATAATGCGGGTAAATCCTTCTCCGCCGACCCCCAGGTCCCGAAAGATTGAGGAGAAGTCAAAGTCCCGGAATATGTCTTCCTGGGAAAAATGCTTGTGAAACTCCGTAGAGCCGAATGTATCGTACTGTTTTTTCTTTTCAGGATCGCTGAGGACAGCATAGGCTTCGTTTATTTCCTTGAAGCGTTCTTCTGCCTCTTTGTCGCCCTTGTTCTTGTCGGGATGATATTTTATTGCAAGTTTCCTGAAGGCCTTTTTAATCTCTTCAGGTGATGCGTCCTTTGAAACGCCTAGTATTTTATAGTAATCCTTTTGCTGATTCATATGTCCAACCCTTACCTTCTATGCTTGAAAATTTAAAGCGGATATTATTTGTATCGGCTGCTGCATGCAGGCCGATTTAAAGCAGCTTTCTTCTGAAAATTCAATTATAAACTTTAAGGCGCAGCTGCCCAAAGTCAAGGATAGGACAATACATGAAAATACGCCTTTTTACACCTTCCTCTCCGGGTCTTGAAAAGGAAATAAAACATGGCCTCAAAATACTTTGGAACGAATTGGGTGCCGTGGTTCCAGGCCTGGAGATAGAAGGCGCAGAGACCCTTAAGGAGTGCCTGAAACCCAACCCCGAACTGGACTACATTGCAGGAGATGACGCGGAAAAGGCAGCTCAATTCCAGGATATCTGCGGCCGGCAAGACCTGGATTTCGTCCTGTGCTCCCGCGGCGGGTACGGCGCCTTGAGGTGGCTTGACCTGGTAGACTGGCAGGGCTTTTCTCCTTCTGCTCCCCAGTTTATCGGGTTCAGCGATGTAACAAATATTTTTTCCCCGATCTTGGACAGGGGCGGAAGGGCCCTGCACGGGCCCATGCTGAACAGCCTTGCCTCCACAGCCAGGCAGTCGAGGCTTGCCCTGTGGAAATTCATGGCTGACGGCAAACTGGCACCACTGGCCGGAACCGGCATTGGAGATGATGCCTGCTTTGAAGGAAAGCTGATAGGAGGAAACCTTGCATGTCTATGTCACCTTATAGGCACTTCCTTTGAACCCATATGGCAGGACAGGATTCTCCTCCTGGAAGACTGCAACGAGCCGCCCTACAAGCTGGACCGCATGCTGACTCACCTGGAACTTGCCGGAGTATTTAAGAAGATAGGAGGGCTTGCTCTGGGGCAGTTTACAGGCATGGAAGAAGAAGATTATGGCATCTTGCTGGAAAGGATTATCAGGGAACGGGCGTCCCGGTTTGATTTCCCAGTTGTCTGGAACCTTCCCTGCGGACACGGCCGCATAAACATGCCGCTTCAGCTTGGCAGTTATTACAAAATAGATTCGGGACAGGGCATGCTTTCTCCCCTGTGAGGGATATTTCTACTTAGTCCTGCAGGACAGTGCTGGTTCAAGCAGGGAATTTGTTGTATACCATTAAGGCAGCCTCGAGCAGGATCAAAAGGCATTTTTGCTCAAGGCCCAAATCTTTATATTCTGTTCAAGGGCTTCTATCAGACAAAACGCATCCATAAGATTTCGTCCCCGTGCCACAACCCCGTGTGCCTTCAATATGTGGACAGCAGCCCTTGCAGCAGCCTCGGAAGAAAGTCTTGCCAGCTCCCTGCTGCCTGGTTCAAGAAGAGGTACCACCTCTACAGTGCCGAACAGGAGTTTCCCCTCGGCAAGCTTTGTAAGGTCGATAAAATCCCGGTGGAGGCTTGCTGCAGTACTCCATGGTGCGTGGGCATGAATTATTGCCCTGTACTCGGGGAGTTTTTTGTAGGTTTCTATGTGGAGAGCAGCTTCACTGGAAGGCCTGCCGTTGCCTGAGACTAGATTTCCTTCAAAGTCAATTTCCACCAGGTCCTTTGTTTCCATGAAGCCCTTATGGATTCCAGAGGGTGTGATAAGGACCGTGTCTTCTTCCGTCCTTATGCTTATATTGCCGTCTTTTCCTGCAATGAGATTTTTCCTGTACAGGTACTTCCCGAAAGAGACGATCTCTTTAGCAGATTTTTTCCAAGTTTTCATCCAGACCCTCCAAAGTGAAATCTTTCATGCATTCTTCTGGATCCCTTATCATAAAGGTTCCAATAGCTTGACAATCGTGCATTTATGATTTAATGAACAAAGAAGCTGTGTTTTTTTATAATTCTTTTTCTTGCAATTGGGAGTACCAAAAAACGGAGGGAATTACCATGAGAAAACTAATAGGGTTTCTTTTGTTCATGGGGCTGGCCTTTCCTGCTGCAGTTTTTGCAGGCGGCTATGCCTCTCCCAGCACTGACCAGCTCCTGAAACGAATCGAGCAGCTTAGCAGGGAGCTGGCTCAAGTCAAAAAGGAACTTCATCAGGTCAAGAAACAGGGCACAAACGCTGCACTTGAAAGAGAGCTTAATGCCCTGAAGTCTCAGCAGGAAGATACGCAGGATGACCTGGACGACCTCAACGATCAGTTTACCGACCTTATGACAAACGGCGTAGGCAGGTTCCAGTTCTTTGGCGATTACCGCTTCAGGCTGGATTCCACAAGGGGACATTACAGGCAGTATTACAATGCCATTAAACTCGGGCAATGGATGCAGGGCGGAATGGTCGGCCCCATGCCAGGACCTGAAGAGGCCGATGACTTCAAGAATGATACCCTTTATACGAACAGACTGCGCCTGGGCATGAAGGTCAAGGCAACGGATAATATCACCTTCAAGGGCCGCATCACCATGTACAAGATCTGGGGTATGGAGAGCGCGGCAAAGACCGCTTATCCCTTTGGCATGAACGGATTCATGATGGATCCGAACATCAGCCGCCGCCCCAATGACAACACCCTGAGGGTGGAGATGGCCTATGTAAACTGGGTAAATATCTTTGATCTTCCCATCTGGATTTCCGTTGGCCGCAGGCCTACTGTTGACGGCCCCCCGGCCCAGATCAGGTACAACTATGACAGCAGGTATGCAACCCCTGTAGCCCTCGGCGTTGACTGGACCTTCGACGGCGCTACCCTTGGCTACATGTATACAAATCCGTGGCCTGGAAAGATCCGCATATGCTACGGCCGCGGATACGAGGCCGGTTTTGACAGTGATGACAATCCCACCGGCGCATTGGATGATACCGATCTTTATGGATTCAGCTGGGATATCATCAATGATACCGAGGCCCACAGATTTGCGAACCTCCAGTTTTTCAGGGCTGCTGATATCCCCGACATGATGGAGAGCATAAGCATTTCCAACAATACCATGCCCTTCGCAGGCATGACCACTGGAACACCCAACAGGGTGGATGCCACATCAGACCTTGGCGATATTTACCATGCAAGCTTTGTTTACATGGACAGGTTCCGCGGGATCGACTGGTTTGTCAGCGGCGGCCTTGTACGCACGGATGATCGTGGCAGGAACTTCATGGGGTACGGACTTCTTACAGATCCAACCGACACCTCGAAACAGAATCACTGGGGCTGGGCTGCCTATACCGGTGCAAGGATCCCTATCGAGCAGCTTAGAAGCAAGGTCGGCTTTGAATACAATTTCGGTTCTCGCTACTGGCTCAATTTCACACCGGCTGCCGATGATCTTTACCTGAGCAAGCTTGCAACCAGGGGACACGTTGCAGAGGCTTACTGGATATGGGATCTGCCCGAAACTCCCCTTTCAAAATATGCCAAGGCATTCATGCGGTTCGGTTACCAGTACTACTGGATCAACTATACCGGAAGCGGAAGCTGGATGGGCAAGCCCTGGGATCCGGACGACGTAGGTGATGATCCTAACAAGGCGCAGTTCTTCGCACCTGTAAATCAGATGGATAACTTTTATGCGACTTTCGAGGTGTACTTCTAACTGAAAAAGTTTATAGTCAATAGCAGATATAAGAAGGAAGGAGGGGGGCTTGACCAACCTCCTTCCTTTTATTTTGTTTACTTGATAAAGGGGAGGTGACTGATTATGCCGATTTACGAATTTCAATGCAGAAGCTGCAACTATGTATTTGAACTGCTGATGATGACCAAGGAAGAACTGGACGAGGCCAGGTGTCCAAAGTGCCAGAGCCCGGAGGTCGGTAAACTAATGAGTGCGGCAAACATATCAACCGGCGGCCCCAAGAGCCCTGCTCCAAATCCCAACAAGCCCTCTGTGGAGACTCGAAATTGTCCTTCAGGAAGCTGTACTTACTTGAACCTGCCGGGACATACCCGCGATTAGAACCGGCAGCATGAATCCATGCTATACTTTTTGTCGTGTCGGGCCATAATAAAATTACCTGTTGGCACAATTTCGGGGTTTTGTCTAAACCTTTGCCATAAATACTGTTTAAAAATAATTAGGATAGGGGCATTTAACCTACTAGGACAATATTAACCGGTGGCTGCCTAGGCTCAGAACTTGCTCTGCTTCCAGAATCTCAAGACCCTTTGAACGTAATTTATGGTTTCCCGGTAGGGCGGGAGTCCTCCAAACCTTTCAACAGCTCCGGGTCCTGCATTGTAAGCGGCAAGGGCACTTATGATGTCTCCGTCAAACATGTTCAAAAGCCTGCTCAGGTACTGGCTTCCGCCCCAGATATTTTCTTCAGGATCAAGGGGATCGTAAACCATGAGTTCCTCGGCAGTCCCGGGCATGAGCTGCATCAGCCCCAGGGCGCCCTTTGATGATACTGCCATGGGGTTGCCACCCGATTCTGCCCTTATAACTGCCTTTACTAGTGCAGGATCAAGCCCAAAGGAGTTCGCCGCCTTCTTGATGATGGAATGGTAGTTTTTGCTTCTACCTGCTGCCTTTTTTGACCCCCTGCCGTGAATTATTGCTGAACCATGGGAAAACTCGGTCTTGGTAAACCTGGGGTCTGCAGGAACATTGGTGAAATGGTAAACGCCGTTTTCATCTACAAAGCTGTAGATAGCCCCTGCAGATGCCTCAGAAGACAACGTGAATGCCGCACATACAGTAAACACCCACAGGAGCGCTGCAAGTAGAATTTTAAGCCTTTTATCTTCTAGTCCTTCACGCCTCATCAATCAACTTTTCGGTACTTTTTCCCAATCCTTTAAGAAATTCTCGAGCCCTTTATCTGTAAGGGG
Source organism: Deltaproteobacteria bacterium (assembly GCA_027028245.1). GTDB lineage: Bacteria > Desulfobacterota > Dissulfuribacteria > Dissulfuribacterales > QOAL01 > QOAL01. Next base: position 2,421 of record JALVJO010000121.1, on the reverse strand, counting down.
ATGGTGGGCCAGCTGGGAAATGACCTTGAAGGGGATGGTGGCAATATCAGCCCCCATCCTGGCGGATTCCAGCACATGTATCGGGTTCCTGACACTTGCAACTATGATTTCTGTGTTAAACCCGTAGTTGTCATAAATCTGGACAATGTCTGCTATCAGGTCCATGCCGTCTTGAGAGATGTCATCAAGCCTTCCCACAAAGGGGCTGACGAAGGTTGCTCCTGCCTTGGCCGCCAAGAGTGCCTGAAGGGGTGAAAACACAAGGGTTACATTGGTCTTTATGGCCTTTGATGCAAGGATATTGGCAGCCTTCAGGCCTTCTGTGGTCATGGGTATTTTAATGACTATGTTTTCTGCAATGCCGGCAAGATGTTCGGCTTCCCTGACCATGCCTTCTGCTTCCAGACTTACAACCTCAGCACTTACAGGCCCTGAGACTATCTTGCATATTTCTCTTATCCTGTCTTCAAATTTGCAGTTTTCCTTGGCAATAAGCGACGGGTTTGTGGTTACTCCGTCTACCATTCTCATGTCAGATGCCCTTTTAATTTCTTCCAGATTGGCTGTATCAATAAAAAATTTCATAAAAACCTGCTCCTTTTTTGATGGATGGTGTTTAAACGTTGATTTGTCTTGGTTTGAGTGACGATAATAAATTTATAAGGGGCTTTCTACAATCTTTTTCCAGCAGAATTATCTGGAGACAAATCTCTTTATTGGGGACTGCAATTGACCAGGACAGAACTTTACAAAGGTATCGAAATCATTAAAGGCGCAGCCGTTTTCAAGGTTGCAGAAGATGATCTCCTTGCCTTTGTGGAAGGCGCAGTTTCAGATTTTCAAAGGGAAATTTCTAAAGTCCTTCCAGAGATTACAGAACAGGCGGGCATCTGCTTCGGCCTGAAAAAGGTGCCTGAAATGGAAGGAGCCAGGCTGATAGTGGCCAGGGGTCTGGCTCCCGAGAATGGTAAGGACGGCCGAATCGAGATAACGGCGGAGTCATTCAAGGAATCGCAGAAATCGGAAGTCCATGATTCCGGGACTGTAGACCTGAGAAATTTGAACAGGATTGCCAACGTGGCCAGGGGAGAGGTCATTGCCAAGAAGATTCTTCCCACACCAGGTAAGCCGGGTATGAATATATTCGGTGAGGAGGCGAAACAGAAGCCTGGTGAGCTTAAGACCTTCAAACTGGGAGAAGGGGTTGAAATCCTGGACAGCAATACCCTTATTGCATCGCGTGACGGCGCCATCAGTATAGATGCAGATGGTTTAATCTCGGTAGAGAGTGAATGGGTGGTGGACGGAGACGTTGATACAGCAACAGGACATGTGGAGTTCTGGGGTGAAAAGCTCACAATTACGGGTTCTGTATCAGGAGGATTTACAGTAGAGGCAGCAGGGGATCTCGTTATAGAAGGCCAGGTAAACGATGACGCCATAATACTTGCCGGCGGACTCATTCATATTTGCGGTATAATCCGTTCCAGGAACACCATGGTAAAGGCGGGAAGCGGACTATCCTGCAGTGCAGTCGAGTACGCCAGGATCTTTTCAGGCGGAGACGTAAGGATAAGTGATTATCTTCTGGATGCCCGCCTGCAGGCGGAAGGGTGTATCGAGGTATCAGGAGGGAAGGGTTTAATAGCAGGCGGCAACATTGAACTAGGCGGATCCTTGACGGCAGAAACTATTGGTTCCCCAGCAAATGTGCGAACGGTAATTGCTGCAGGCATAAATCCTCTCCTCATGCGTCATTACGAGGGTCTGGTCCTGGAGCAGGAAAAAAACGCGAAGAAGCTTTCCGATATACGCAGCGGCCTGGAAAAAATGAAAAAGATAGAGGCTGCAAGGGGCAGCCTTGATCCGCGCATGCAGAAAGTGAAGACGACGCTCCAGGAAGCAGCAGCAGCCATTGCCTCAAATATTGAGGCAGCCAAAACGAGAATAATGGAGCTGGAACAGCATATGGGAAGCATGGAAAATGCCTCCATCACAGTAATAAAAAAGGCCCATGCCAACTGCAAGATAGAGATTTACAAGGCCTCGCTCATATTGGATCGCCCTCTTGAAGGCGTCTCGTTTTCCTTTCAAAAGGGCGACATTATGATACAGCATCTGACCAAGGACAATGACGAATCAGGGCAGGAAGAATGAATCAGGTGTTCATATAAGCTCAAGGCGAACATCCCCATTTTGTCCCTGTATGGGGAAGGGCAAGGATCGGCGCATTTTTTTCAAGGTTCACCAAGCCGCTGTGCAGATTTCAAATGCTTCTCGAATAAAGACATGGCCAACCCCAGCGGATTGACTGCGGCTGAAGTTGGCTTCATTGTGGTGAAACCTTTCAAGAAATACCCCTTCCTTGCCAGTGGCACAAACGGTAAGACAAAATGGGAATGCTCCCAACTCAAGGCCTTT
>JALVJO010000120.1:15000-30465 GCA_027028245.1 Deltaproteobacteria bacterium | reverse complement strand
CCGCTGCTGCGGGAACCTACAGGGGTAAGCGGTTTGTTGCACGGGTTTCAAGGCTGGATGACGATATACTTCCCCCTGAAGAGGTCTTCAGACGAGCCGTGTCTTCTGGAGTCACCAGCGCTGAAGATGAAGGCCTTAAGCGGGTGGTGGTGTTCCTTTCCATGGACTATAAGGGCTTACTGGCCGCCTGCCAGGAGGCTGCCCTGCTTGGAAGTTACAAGTTTGATAAATATCTGGAAAAGAGCACTCAGCCCTGCCCTGTGGTTTGTTCCCTGGATTCCAATCCAGACCCCAATGACAAAAAGGGTGTAAAGGAGCGGGCCGAGGCATTGCAGTGGGTCAATTTTGCAAGGGATATCCTGAACGAACCACCCAACGAGGTCCAGCCCGAGTCCCTGGCCGAGATCTTCAAGATCCAGGGGAAAAAGGCAGGACTCAAGGTTGCTGTTTGGGATGAGAAGAAGCTTAAGAAGGAAGGATGCGGGGGCATACTGGCAGTAGGCAGGGGCGCTTCATCCAGGCCGAGGCTTGTAATCGGAGAATTCAAGCCGAGAAATGCCAAGGGCTTTTTATGCCTGGTGGGCAAGGGTGTTACAATGGATACCGGAGGCTACTGCCTCAAGCCTGCCAAATCGCAGATCGGCATGAAATATGACATGGGGGGCGCTGCCATGACCTTTGCAGCTGCCTGCGCCATGGCGAGCCTGAAGATTCCCCTCAGGATTACGGTCATTACTCCCCTGGTCGAAAATGATATCTCCTCCACTGCATTTCATACCACGGATATCATCACCATGCGAAACGGCAAGACAGTCCAGGTGGACAACACCGATGCCGAAGGAAGGCTCATCCTGGCAGATGCCCTTTGCCTGGCATCTGAACTCAAGCCGGACTGGATAATCGATGCGGCAACCCTGACAGGTGCATGCGTGGTTGCCCTGGGAGAAGATATGGCCGGGGTTTTCGGGCCAGACAGGCAGTTCAATGGCACCATTTTGAAGGCTGGCGGAAATGCCGGGGAATACCTGTGGGAGATGCCCCTTCACATGCCCTACATGGAGCAGCTCAAGGCGACCATAGCAGACATGAAGAATATAGGCAGCAGGTGGGGCGGTGCTATAACTGCAGCCCTGTTCCTGAAAAAATTCGTTCCAGATGACCAGGCATGGGCACATATAGATATCGCAGGCCCCTGTGTAAAAGAGGAGCCCCTGGGTTTTTTGGGCAAGGGCGCCAAGGGGTTCGGTGTAAGGACATTGCTGGAACTGGGAAGGATGCTTACAGGCTGAAAAACTGGTTTCAGAAGGGCTTCTCACACCTTGGCTGAAACAATTTGTTCCATGGTGCATTCCAGCACGCATTTTACATTGTGCTGATGGATGCTCTCAAGGCTTACGGATTCTATGCGGATCCTTGAATCTTCCGGGATGGCACCTTTAAGCTCTTTTGCAGCAGAAAGGGCGGTCAGCCTCACTGCATCTTCGGCGAACTGGGGATCTCTATGGCTTTTGATTACAAGCTCGGCTTCATCTGGCCTTTTCAAAAGATCCTGGCTTACGTGCAGGCAGGAGGCCAGGCAGCGGTAGAGATCCTCATAAGATAAAACCTCTTTTCTGTCTTCTACTTCCAGCGAGGTTATGCACCTCTGCGAGTGGGTGGGAGTCAGGGCGGCCTCTGCCTCTGGAAACAGTTCCTGGCTGTAGATCTTGGTGCATGGGCATGCGGTCATGTGGGTCACTGCAACGCCGAGCAAGGATGTGGTTTCCAGCCTGTCCCTGTCCTTTCTGCCCTTTATCACTGCCCATATATCCAGCCCATCCACGGAAATTTCATTGCTTACAGCCGTTCTGGTGAGTTGCGGGACAGCCCCTTTTATGCGGATATCTGCTGTTTCTCCCCTTTGCCCTGGGAGCACTTTTCTGCACAGTTCCATGCCGTAATGCCTGATGTCATTGAACTCCTTGGGATACAGCCTGGAGATTGCCCTTTCCATCCTGGACATGTGAATCCCCCTGAAACTGCCTGGAAGGCTCACCATGATTTCAGCATCAAAGGGAAGACGCCCCTGGGGAACATTGATCCATACCTTCTTTGCCGTAATGCCGGCACTGGTCAGGGGTATCTCAAAAAGAGGCTTCATCTCCGGCACATCTGCACAGGAATTCAGCACCTTCTCATGTGTTGACACGGGAAATTCGGGCATCAAGCCAGGCCTTGCCCCTTGAGGATCATGTACCATTCCTGGACGTTTCGGCATTTTTTACCATCCTTTTCTGTGATGTGGAGCATGTTCTCCAGTCTTGTAATCATCTCCCGGCTGCATTGGGCCTTTTGTGCCTCCTGCTTGAGCATATTTACCAGGGCCGCGGCCCGGGATGCAGAAAAGGCGCGGCAGCAAAGGCTTCCCCTGTGGAGATTTCTCAGGGTAATGATTTCCGGTACAAAGGCAAAGGGTACATTCCCGGCAAGCTTGAGGAAAAAAAGCCAGTCTTCACCCAGTATGCCGCGGTCAAATCCTCCGGCAAAGAAAAATGCCTTTTTTGAAACGGCAAAGGCAGAGGGAACCAGGAAACACCACCTTAAAAGTTCTTCAAACACATAACCAGTCGGTGCATCTGCCTGTTCTGGAATATAAAATACAGGCCCTCCTGTCCTGTTGAAGTTTTCCGCGATTCCATATGCTGCCGGGTATCCGGAATCCTTCATTACCTGGAGGAGAAGCCTTGAATGGTTCTCAAGCCAGGTGTCATCGGAATCCAGGAACATGAGTACTCGCCCCGAGGCAGCCCTTGCACCCAGGTTTCTCGCAGGCCCGGGGCCAAGGGTGGTGCTTGTCTTCAAAAGGCGTACCTGGGGAAAATGTCTTTTGACCTCCCTTCCGGATCCATCCCTGGAGCCGTCATCCACCACTATTATTTCAATGTCGGCATCGGCCTGGTAAAGGACGGATTCCACGGCCTTGAGCACCATTTCCTTCCTGTCTCGAACCGGGATGATGCAGCTTACTTCCTTCACGGCCTGCCTGGGGGAAACACCTCTGCCGCATCCTTTATTCTGAATGCCAGCCGGTGTTCAATGTATGTTTCAACAAGCGGTATCATGACGTCCAGGTAGGCAGCTATGTCTTCTTCCCGGGCCGTTGTCAGCGTCTGGCAGAACAGGCACTTCTGCTCGCCGCCCCCTGTGGAGGGCAGGCCCAGGTCTTCCAGAAAATGCCTTGATACCTGCTCGGAATCGAAATCCTCGTATACAGGGAAAATAGTGGTTATCCCAAACTTCCTTGAAAGGGCGGATATCTGGTCCATGAATACATCTGTTTGTTCAGGGAAAAAGGACTGTTTTTGGGTATAGCCTGCCAGGAGCAGGGGGACATAGTTTGCAATGCAGTAGAGGATTGCCCTTGCATGCATGCCCAGCTTGCATGCAACACAGACCAGGTTTTTTCCGTTGAAGCGGGGCATCAGCTCTTCAAACCGGTCCAGCCACAGCCCCTGGAACAGGCGTCCCATGTCAAGGCTCAAGAATTTCGTTTCCGGTATCTCGTCTGCCATGGGGAGCTGGGCCTCCAGGATCTGCCTGGATATCTCCAGACGCCTTTGAGGGAAATCCGCAAACCTTGCCATTCCGTTGAGCATGTGAAGGAGATGGATGGTACGGGGTTTCGGGAACCTTGAAGACGCACCTGTCATGGCCATGGCATAAAGGGCCAAACTGTCAGAGCCTCCTGAAAACAAGATGGCTAGATCCTGCCTGTCCATATTTATCTGCTCCTTTTAACCCTGTAGTGAAGAAATAGTTCTCCTGTTTCATTATCCGCCTGGCAGGAGAGAAGTTCAAGGTTTATGAAGGGATCCCCCAGGGCCTTAGTGCCTGAAATCAGGGAGGCCTCGTCGGTTTTGCCCAACAGCCTCGGCGCAATGGTCACAAGCAACTCGTCAACAACTCCCTGGCTGAGGGCCTCATAATTGAGTCTTCCGCCGCCTTCTATGAGGCAGCTTTCTGCACCTCTGTCCTCCAGGTGGTTCAAAACATCCTCCAGGGGGAGCATCCCCTTGGGGGTTTGGTGAAGTCCTATTACGTCTGCACTGTTGCGAAATCTGTCCTTGAGCAGGGGTCCTATTGTTTCTGGCGAAAAGATCAGGGGCCTGGGGCCCTTTCTGAAAAGGGATCTTTCAAGGGGAATATTGCCTGAGCGGGTGATAACCGCCCTGATGCGGTTTTTCGGCAGCCTTCCACGGCAGGTTCTCAGTTCAGGGTCTCCGGCCCTTAGAGAGGCGGCGCCCAGAAGGGTAGCACCCGTCTGTTCCCGGGCATTTTCAAGCAGGGCCCTGTCTTTTCTGCTGCCAAAGCCTGCAGGAGATATCCTGCCGCAGAGGGTTTGGATACAGATAATGGTTGTCCTCAATGGCTTGAAGGCAGAGCCGGCACGGAATCCGCCGGGTAATCTTATTCCTTGCTGAAATCAGGAAGGCAATTGGGTTCTGAGGCAAGCTCTTTAAATGTCACTGAATTCAGGGTGTTTCTGAGCTGTTCCCTGGCCTTGTTCCATACACGGTGAACAGGGCATTTGGGACTTGCAGTACACTGGTTCGGCCTTGCAACGCAGTCATTCAGGTAGATTTCCCCAATTATGGCCTCAACCACATTGAGCAGGGTCAGCTCCTCGGGATTCTGGGCCAGGATAAAACCGCCTCTTGGTCCCTGGCGTATTTCTATTATTCTGGCCTTTTGGAGCTCCTGGGCTATCTTTGAAAGAAACTGCGGCGGTATGCCGCATCTGGAGGCGATCTCCTTCTTGCTGGTGAGCATCCCCTCGCCCTTGGCTGATAGGTAAAGCACGCATCTTATGGCATATTCGCCGGCTCTTGTTAATCTCATGATCTCCGTTTAGACAACAATATTATTAAAGATTTTTTTTATCCTATTATGCTTTAAGATATTCGTCTCCTTATTTGCAGTCAAGTGTAAAGAACAGGGGCGCTCATTCATGAATATTTGACATATAAAAGAGCTGAAATTAAACTTCCGGCATGGTTGTTACCAATCTCACCATGAAGGCCTTCGAGCAGGGCCTGAGTACCACAAGGTCCGTAATCGTACCCTTTGGATCCATAGAAGAACACGGCATGCATCTTCCTCTGGGCACGGATACGTTCCATGCCTTTGAGCTGGCCAGAAAGACGTCCGAGCTGATACCCGTCTTCGTTATGCCTCCAGTATGGTACGGGCTGTGCCGCAGCACCAGCAGGCATCCCGGGACACTCAGCATCACAAGCCCTTCCCTGCGAATGCTGGTCATGGATATGTGCAGATCCATGTACGGTCAGGGGCTCAGGAATTTCATCCTCATTTCCGGGCACGCCGGAGGAACTCACATGTCAACCATTCTTGATGCCGCTGATATGCTCCTGGAAGAACTGGCAGAAGCAAGATTTGCCGTACTTTCCATTCTTGATCTTGTGGCACAGCTGCCCGAAGGCCTGGTTGAGACCCCTGGTGATGCCCATGCAGGCGAAGTTGAGACCTCTCTCATGGAATTTTTGAAGCCTGATCTTGTCCGGGGAGAAAGCCCCCGGGAATTTCCGAAGTTTCCTAAGTTTATACTGGTGAGGGATAAACTCAAGTATTGGCCCGGAGGCGTGTGGGGTGACCCTTCCAAGTCCTCCCCTCTGAAGGGAAGAAGGATCCTGGAAAAGGAAGCCGATCTTCTTGCCGGCATTGTCAGAAAACTGGAACATTTCAACGAGGAAAAGACATGACCCGTCTCAAAACAGTATCTTTCATTATCCTTGTGTGCTTTGTGGTCCTCTTGCCTGCCTGCCAAGGAAAGGCAGATGACGAGTCCCGCGCCCCTGAGTTTACTTTGCTGAACCTGTCAGGGGATACGGTTAACCTGTCCGATTACAGGGGCAAGGTGGTGCTGATAAATTTCTTTGCCACCTATTGTCCGCCCTGCAGGATGGAGATGCCGGACTTTGTGGAGCTCCAGAAAAAATACGGCAAGAAGGGGTTTACTGTAATAGCCATATCCGTTGATAACGAACCGGAAAAGATGCTTCCTTCCTTTATTGAAAGACTGGGGCTGAATTTTCCCGTGCTACTGGCAACAACCAAGGTCCTGAAGGACTATGGAAACATCTACGCCCTGCCTGTGACCTTTGTCCTGGACAGGGAGCATAAGATCGCCAAAAAAATAACGGGAATGGTGAACAAGGAAGAGCTGGATCCTGTCATAGACCACCTTCTTGCAGCAAAAAGATCTTCCTGAAACTGCCGTCAGGGAAGAATCTCTACCCCTGGCGCTCCTTCCATGACCTCACCTATTACTGCTGCTTCATCTCCGCCTTCAGCCAGCCCTTTCAGGAGTATGTCCAGCCTTTCACGAGGCAGGCTGATGAGCAGCCCTCCTGAGGTCTGGGCATCGAACATAAGGACCTGCATGTCCTGGTCAACACCTTCGGAAATACGCACCAGCCTGCTGCAGAATTTCCTGTTTGCATAATCGCCTTCTGGTATCATACCCATCTTCAAAAGATCCAGTGCGTTATGAAATATGGGGACCTTGGATGCCCTGATGCGAAGCAGGCATCTGCTTGCAAGCGCCATTTCCAGGCCGTGTCCGGCCAGTCCGAAACCAGTGATGTCAGTAGCTGCACTGGCGCCTGCCTTCAGCATGGCCTCGCTTGCATTCTTGTTGAGGCGTTTCATTACCCCTATCATATGCTGAAGGTCTTTATGATCAAGCAGTCCGGCCTTGTGTGCTGTTGCCAGTATCCCTGTTCCTATGGGCTTTGTCAGGACCAGCACATCCCCGGCCCTTGCCCCGCTGTTGGAGAGAAATTTATCAGGGTGCACTATGCCTGTGACCGATAGGCCATATTTCGGCTCCTTGTCTTCTACGCTGTGTCCGCCTGCCAGGAGAGCCCCGGCTTCATGGACCTTTTCTACGCCGCCCCGTAAAATCTCCTTGAGTACCTGGCTGGATTGTTGTTTCAGAGGGAAGCAGACAATATTCATGGCAGTCAGCGGTCTTGCGCCCACTGCATAAAGGTCGCTCAGGGAGTTGGCAGCTGCGATCTGGCCGAATTCAAAGGGATCGTCCACGATGGGGGTGAAGAAGTCCAGGCTCTGCACAATGGCGATGTCGTCTGAAAGCCTGATTATGCAGGCATCAGCAGCAGATTCCATTCCCAGAAGCAGGTCGTCGCTTTTGAAAAGAGGCAGGGATGAGAGTATTTCGTTCAGGTCTCCCGGACCTATCTTTGCAGCTCAGCCCGAAGCAGTAGCAAGGGATGTAAGCTTGATCTTTTCTCTCGTGGTTTTGCAGGCAGTCAAGGTATAGTGGCAGGCAGTTATTTCCTGAGGGTGGCAATCATGCGATTTTTCTTGATAAAGATATCCAGGGCGTCACATATATTCAGAAAAAGGGCCTTGCTGGCCAGGATGGCCTCGATGGATGCCCCTTCCGGACCTATTACGCAGATACCCAGGGCCGCTTCCTTCAGCATGAGGGCATCGTTGCAACCGTTGCCTATGGCAGCGGTCTTTTCTCTGCCCATCCTTTCCAGAAAGTTCAGTTTCTGGATGTCGCCCCTGCCGCTTTCCAGCTTGTGAACCTTTATGCTTTCGAAATTCTGGAAGGAGGCTTCAAGTTCATCGACAGTCTGGTAGGTATCTGCGGTCAGGATGTGAACATCGAGGAGCTGGGCCAGTTCCTCGAGCCTTGGAAGCACTCCCTCTATAAATGCCCCATCAGCTGTAAGGGTGCCATCAAGGTCCAGGATGACGTTTGACAGGTCGTAAAAGACCCCGCACGGTAGATCGATTTCAAGATTTCTTGCTGCAATCATGTTTTTCCCAAAGGATTCAGGCTAATGGTTCTTTTCCTTCTTCTCGATCCTGGCAAGAAGGGCCTTCCTGACCCTTTCCGGCAGAAATGCCACTGCCCATTCGGCTGTGTGTTTCAGTACAGGAATCAATTCTTCAGGGCCGTCCCAGTACTGGTTGAGAACCTGGACGTCTGTTCGAAGAAGCATTCGCAAAAGGGCAAGGGCTATCAGATAGACGTCGTCTACGAGCCCGAGAAAAGGGATCCAGTCGGGCACGATGTCCACGGGGTTTAGCAGATAGGCAACAGTGGCCCCGAGAATAGCCTTGTCTGTGGCAGAGACCCTTGGATCGCGAAGAAGGTTAATAATCAGTCTGAGGAATCTGGGGATATAGCCCAGAAATGATGAGCCGGATATTTGTTTGGAATTATTATCTTTTTTCATCTGAGCTGCTTTTCTACTGTCCATGGTAGAATAAATTTTGCAGAGGACTTGTGTGTTGTCCGCCCGGCCCCTGGATATTTTTAATTTTTTATGGCTAGTCCAGAAATTTAATATATAAATGTCATTAGTCAACTTTTCAGGTATTGTCATGGCTGCAATGCCGGCTTAAAAAAATCAAATAAACTGCAACAGGAGAAAACATATGCCGTCAACCAGAGCTTTGCTATATCCTGCCTGTTATCCCAGGCACAGGTCTGCCTCATTGGTGTCGCTTTTCATGGAAGAACTGCTGGTACTTGCCCCCTCAGAAGACAGTGCGGAAATCATCGGACAGATAGACGAAATCAACTCCATGCATATAACCCCTTTTCTGCCTTCTCCCCTGGGAGATCGCCTGGAGGATTTCCAAAACGGTCTTAAGGCCCTGGAGGCCTGGGGTGAACAGCTTGGACTCGGCGGGAATACAGGGTTTGAGACCCTTTACTCAGCCATTGAAACCTCTGAAAATGAAGCTATCCAGGGAATAATCGGTGCCATCAGGGGAGGAGGCAGCAAAGAGGATCTTTTACTGGCATCCAGGGTCTTTCTCAGGCTTTCCATTGATGCAGATCAGAGGATGGACCAGCTTAACAGGGAGCTCGAACGCGTTGAAAAGGACCAGAACAGGATCTCTCAGCTCGTAGAGGGCCTGAAAGACGCCGGGCAGGCAGAAGGAACCAGAAGATGTTTCATCGAGCCACTGAACAGGGCCAGGGAACGGCTCAAGACCTGGACCAGGCTGTTCTTTTCTGCAGCTGAAAGCCCGGAAGCCTTTTGGCCCCTGGGAGAAAGCATAACTGTAAAGGACCTCATGGATGCGGCATACGAATCTCTTACAGGCGGGCGGGCTCCCCTGGAACCTGCCGCCCTGACAGTTCCAGTTCATCTGGACGAAAAGTGCATTGGGAAAGCAGCCGAAGAAATCCGTCATCGCTTTTCAGGCCTCTTGCATATGATTTCTGCCCAGGAGGATGCCGCTGATATTTCATCCCTGACAAAAGACATTCAAGAAGCACTGGAGACAAACTGCGGGCCTGTAAGCAATGACTGCCAGGCCCGAATAGTTGTATCCATGTATCCCGGGTATTCATGGCAGGATGTGCTGCTCAAGGCAGCCGGTTTAGGAGAAAAGGATGCCCATTCCAGTCCTAAAGAGGCGGTTTCCGGATCTATTTTCCTGGTGTAGTAATTCAGAAAAAAAGAGGCGGCTTTTTTGGGGCCGCCCCCATGGGTTTCTATTTGCTTTTTTGGATGTTGGACATGTACTTGAGCAATTCGCTCTTGGAAGATATCACGAGAGTGGTGTCGTCTTTCAGGGCCTTTTTATAGGTATCCAGACTCCTTAGGAAATCGAAAAATTCCGGGTCCTGCTGGTATGCCTTTGCATAGATCCTGGATGCCTCTGCCTCTGCCTTTCCCTTTATCTCCTTGGCGGTGCGGTAAGCCTCTGATGTGATGGTCTTCAGCTGGCGGTCCTTTTCCCCGGCGATGCGGGCGGCCTCCCCTGCGCCTTCTGCCCTGTACTGCTCGGCTATCCTCTTCCTTTCGGCTATCATCCTGGCATAGACCTTCTTCCGTACTTCCTCCACGTAGTTGATCCTCTTGAATCTGAAGTCCAGTATTTCGATACCCAGGTCCTTGGCCTTCGGGGCTGCCTGAGCCAGCACTTCCCTGGCCAGCTGTTCCCTTCCGTACTTTATTTTTTCAAGACCCTGTTCCCTTATCTTTGATTTGTCCAGGCCGCTTTCCACCAGCTCTATGAGCCTGTGGTTGGCCACCACGTTCCTGGTACCCCCGTCAAGTATGTCATCGAGCCTGCTCTGTGCAATACGCTGGTTTCTGAGCCTTTGGAAAAAGAGCAGCGGATCCACTATCCTCCACCTGGCATAGGTGTCAACCCAGATAAATCGTTTATCCTTTGTGGGTATCTGGTTTGGGTCGCCATCCCATGCCAGGAATCTCTTTTCAAAATAATTGGCATCCTGTATGAATGGCAGCTTAAGATGCAGACCCGGTTCCGAGATACAGGGGCCGACAGGCTTGCCGAACTGGGTTATGATGACCTGCTGTGATTCGCTGACAGTGTAAAAGGTGCCTCCTATCAGTGCTATGGCCGCAATTGCTATTATTATGGAGATGCCGGAAAATATCTTCATGGTTTCACCTTCTTATCCAGGGAAAGCAAGGGCAGAATGCTTTTTACATATTCATCCACGATGATTTTTCTGGTGATGGAGCTGTATATCTTGTCCATGGATTCAAGATAAAGCCTTCGCCTTGTAACCACCGGGGCCTCCCTGTATGCCTGGAGAATTTCCTTGAAGAATCTGGCGTCACCCTCGGCCCTGTTGATCCTGTCTGCGGCGTAGCCCTTGGCCTCTTGTATGGTCTGAAGTGCCTGTCCCTTGGCCTTTGGGATAACCCTGTTGTACTCTGCCCAGGCGTCATTGATCATTCTTTCCTTTTCCTGCTGGGCCTGATTGACCTCATTGAAGGAAGGCTTGACCGGGTCAGGCGGGTTTGCATCCTGTAGGACTATCTGTTCGACTACTATCCCCGTTTCGTACTGGTCGCACAGTTCCTGCAGCTTTTTCTTGGTCTCGTCTGCTATCTCCTGCCTGCCTGTGGTGAGTATGTCCGTTACTGTCCTGTCGCCTACTACTTCCCTCATGATGGCTTCATTCATGTCCCTGAAGGTCTGTCTGGGGTTTTTTATCTTGAACAGGAACTTGTATGGATCCCTTATCCTGTACTGGGCAATCCATTCCACCACGGCAACGTTGAGATCTCCAGTGAGCATGAGGGATTCGTGTTCGAAGTTTTGTGCTGAATACCGGGTGCGGACCCCTGGAATCTCTGTTCTGAAGCCAAATTCTTCCTTGAGCTGCCTCTGTACCGGGATCTTTATGACGGTTTCAACCGGGTCCGGGAGTTTGAAGTGGAGGCCAGGCTGGGTCTCCTTGATATATTTGCCGAACCTGAGTACCAGTCCCACTTCTTCCGGTTCCACGGTGTACCAGCAGTTCCATAATATTATGGCAAAAAGAATTATTACCAGCAGCGGGAGCATGGCCTTGATCTGGTTCCTGGATGCCCGCAAGTGCTCTATCGCAGGCGGAATCTGGGGTCTGTTCATGTTGTCCATTGTTTTTTGTTCTCCCTGATACTTTCAACGATTCCAGATGACGATCGCAGAAAAAATTTTTTCCAATTTTGTGAAGGTCAATGCAATTTGCATGGTAACCTTATCATGAAACCATGGAAACGTGAAGAAAATGGGCTGCCGATAGAAGGAAGGGGAGCTTCCCTGTTTGTCCCTGGACGTAGAAGAGCAAGGAAGGTGTATTCCTTTCAAGGTTCACCAAGCCGCTGTGGAAGTTTCAAATTCTTCTCGAATACAGACATCGCCAACCTCGGCGGATTGACTGCAGCTGAAGTTGGCTTCCTTGTGGTGAATCCTTTCAAGAAACACCCCTTCCTTGCCAGTGACACATATGGGGGGACAAACTGGGAATGCTCCCGAAGAAAGTTCAAAGGTTATTCCTTTTCGCTGTCTGGCCTGTGGGCCCGGGGATGTGCCTTTTCAAACACATCTTTGAGTCTTTTCATGTCGAGATGGGTATATTTCTGGGTGGTGGCCACGCTGGCGTGTCCCAGAAGTTCCTGTATGGAGCGCAGGTCTGCTCCTGCCTCCAGAAGGTGGGTAGCCATGGTATGCCTGAATACGTGGGGTGTGACCTCCGTGAGGACACCGGAGTGGAGCGCAGCTGCTGCAACAATCCGCTGAACGCTTCGCTGGGAAAGCCGCGTGCCGTTCTTGTTGATGAAAAGGGCCCGCTCCCGGGTCTTGTTGAGCCTTTTGAGCAGGCTGTACCTTTGGGGCAGGTAGTCTTTAACTGCACTTTTCGCCTTGCTGCCAAAGGGGACTATCCGCTCCTTTCGTCCCTTGCCCCTGACCTTTACCATTTCGGGAGAAAGATTAAGGCTGTCCAGGTTCAGGCCGGTAAGCTCGCTTACCCGGATCCCTGTGCTGTAAAGGAGTTCCAGTATGGCCTTGTCACGGATTGCTTTAAAAGTGTCCCCTGCAGCAGAATCAATGATGTCTGCTGCCTGTTTGATTGTCAGGTTCTTGGGCAGGGGTCTGGACCGGACCGGGAATGAAACCGGTTCGGCAGGATTGGAATCAATTATGCCCATGCGGAAAAGATATCTGAAAAATGTCCTGATTGATGAAAGTTTTCTGGAAATGCTGGTCCTTTTCAACCCCTTTTTGGAGAGGCCGGCCAGCCACTTCCTGACATCATTGGGCAAAGGGCAGCCTGGTGAAGGTCTTTGTCTTGAAAAAAGAAGGAATTCTTCTACATCCCTTTTGTAGGCAGAAATGGTGTTGGTAGAGGCATTCCGCTCTGCAGACAGGAAATCAAGGAAAGCCGGAACCTGATTCCCCAGGTCTTCAAAGGATAGTGAGCACTTTTTCATAAGAATATAATTACAAGCCCGAGTTTCCAAACATGCCTTAAAATATGCTTGGTCGTTTGTTTCGGGTATTTTTGCTGATGCTGCAAACTTCCGAAAAAGGTCTTGAAGTTACTTTATAGCAAGTTTTTCTTTTTTTGAAATGTTAATTCAATTTTGGTAGGAGTGGCTTTACGTGCTGTCAGAAAGGGATGCCGTCCTGGCATTGATGCAGGTGCCGGGGATAGGCAGTGTCTTATATTCCAGGCTTGTTGATGAATGCGGTTCTCCGTCTGAAGTCTGGAACCTCTCTGCGCAGGCCCTTGATTCCATAAGATTTTTGTCGGGAAAGGTCAGGAGAAGACTCTTGGAGGGCCCGGACATGGAGGCCTTGGATCGTCTGAAAGACAAGATGGCCTCCATGGGGGCATGGGTCCTGACCCTTGAAGATTCGCAGTATCCTTCCCGGCTCAGGCAGATCTCTCATGCACCTCCGGTCCTTTTCGGCTTGGGAGACAGTCATGTGCTTGAGCTCAGCTCAATAGCCATTGTGGGGTCCCGCAAGGCATCGACATATGGAAAGCGGGTGGCAGAAGAATTTGCCAGGGGCCTGTCTGAACACAGTTTCGTTATAGTTTCCGGTCTGGCACAGGGTATAGATACTTCGGCCCATAAAGGGGCCCTGGCCCATGGAGGGCTGACTATAGCGGTAAAAGGCTGCGGACTGGACGTAGAGTATCCGGCCAGGAACAGGCGGCTTGCCTGCGAAATTGCCGAAAATGGGGCCGTAATTTCGGAATTTTTCCCGGGGACACCTCCTGAACCCGGTAACTTTCCGGCAAGAAACAGGATTATCAGTGGCCTTGCACGTGCAGTTCTTGTGGTTGAGGCCGGCCCCGGCAGCGGTTCCCTCATAACGGCGTATCTGGGTCTTGAGCAGGGACGAGAAGTCCTGGCTGTTCCTGGGTCCATATACTCCTACAACAGCAGGGGCTGTCATGACCTTATCCGCGAAGGGGCTTGTCTCGTTGCAGGCGTGGATCACATACTGGAGGCGCTGGGAGAAGATTTTGATAAAAAAGGACTTGCCCAATCGAGCAAGCGGGTTAAAGTTTCATCTCTTTCACCGGATGAACAGCAGGTGGTTGACAACCTCGAGGCACAGCCGCAACATATTGATGATATATCGGCAAGATGCAGCTTGTCAGTATCTACCGTAGGTGCTGTCCTGCTTGGGCTGGAGCTTAAGGGTCTGGTCATCAGTCATTCCGGCGGCAGATACAGCAAAAAAGACTGATTTGAGTGAATTTGTATGAAGAAAGGACTTGTAATTGTAGAGTCGCCTACAAAGGTTAGAACAATAAAGAGATATCTGGGCAGGGATTACGATGTGATGGCTTCCGTGGGTCATGTGAAGGATCTGCCCAGGAAACGCCTCGGCGTGGACAAGGAAAAGGATTTTTGCCCGGAATATGAAATCATAAGGGGCAAGGGCAAGATCATTAAGCAGCTCAGGTCAGCTGCTTCCAAGGTGGAAGACATCTATCTTGCCCCAGACCCGGATCGTGAGGGAGAGGCCATTGCATGGCATATTGCCGAGGAACTGAAAAAGGGACGCAAGAACGGCAGGCGTTTTCACAGGGTCCTTTTTCATGAATTGACAAAAAGGGCCATCATGGATGCCTTGAATACGCCTACCGAATTGAACCAGAACAGGTTCGAATCGCAGCAGGCAAGGCGCATCCTGGACAGGCTCGTGGGCTACGAGCTTTCTCCCCTTTTGTGGGAAAAGGTTCGCCAGGGTCTTTCCGCAGGCAGGGTCCAGTCCGTGGCCGTAAGGCTTATCTGCGACCGGGAAAGGGAAATACAGAATTTCGTTCCGGAAGAATACTGGGATATCACGGCCCGCCTTCAGGGGCCCGTGCCTCCTGCCTTTGATGCCAAGGTAATGAAGGAGTCCGGCAAAAAACTGGAAATCAAGGACGAAGACAGGGCCAGGGAGATTACCAGTATCCTGGAAAAGGCAGAATTCAAGGTTGCCGGCGTAAAAAAGGCTGAAAGAAAGAAAAACCCGCCCCCTCCCTTTATTACCAGTACTCTTCAGCAGGCAGCGGCAAGGCAGCTCGGTTTTTCTGCCAAAAAGACCATGATGCTTGCACAGAAGCTTTACGAGGGCATCGACCTTGGCAAGGAGGGCCCTGTAGGGCTTATTACTTACATGAGAACAGACTCTGTCAGGCTTTCTTCTGATGCCATAAAGGAAGCAAGGGCTGTTATCAAGACGACCTTCGGGGCCGATTTTGTTCCAGCCCGGGGCAGGCAGTTCAAAAAGGGCAAGCTCACCCAGGATGCACACGAGGCAATAAGACCCACATCTGCCATGCGTACCCCAAAAGATCTTTCCGGCTTTCTGGAAAAGGATCTTTTCCGGCTTTATGATCTGATCTGGAGAAGGTTTTTGGCCTCACAGATGTCTCCTGCCCTTTATGATCAAACCACCATCGACGTGAAGGCCGACAGGTTTACCCTTCGGGCAGTTGGCAGCATCATGAAATTTGAAGGTTTTTTAAAGCTGTATGGCAGAGACGGAAAAGACAAGGATTCAGCGGTCGAGCTTCCTTTATTGGAAAAAGGACAAACACTGGAGCTTCTCGGGCTAGAGCCCAAACAGCATTTTACCCAGCCGCCTCCCAGGTAC
>JALVJO010000120.1:0-10000 GCA_027028245.1 Deltaproteobacteria bacterium | reverse complement strand
TGTTTACTAAAAACACAGGACTCTGCAAACTCGTAAGAGGACGTATAGGGTCTGACGCCTGCCCGGTGCCGGAAGGTTAAGGGGAGGTGTTATCCTGCCTCGGCGGGAGAAGCACCGAACCGAAGCCCCGGTAAACGGCGGCCGTAACTATAACGGTCCTAAGGTAGCGAAATTCCTTGTCGGGTAAGTTCCGACCTGCACGAATGGCGTAACGACTTCCCCACTGTCTCGACCAGGGACTCAGTGAAACTGTAGTGCTGGTGAAGATGCCAGCTACCCGCGGCTAGACGGAAAGACCCCGTGAACCTTTACTACAGCTTGGCATTGGGTTTTGGGGTAGCTTGTGTAGGATAGGTGGGAGGCTGTGAAGCCACGCCGCCAGGCGTGGTGGAGCCGTCCTTGAAATACCACCCTGGCTACTCTAGGATCCTAACCTAGGCCTGTCATCCAGGTCAGGGACAGTGCCTGGTGGGTAGTTTGACTGGGGCGGTCGCCTCCTAAAGAGTAACGGAGGCGCGCGAAGGTTCCCTCAGGCTGATTGGAAACCAGCCGTAGAGTGTAAAGGCATAAGGGAGCTTGACTGCGAGACCTACAAGTCGAGCAGGTGCGAAAGCAGGCCTTAGTGATCCGGTGGTCCCGAATGGAAGGGCCATCGCTCATCGGATAAAAGGTACTCCGGGGATAACAGGCTTATCTCCCCCAAGAGTTCACATCGACGGGGAGGTTTGGCACCTCGATGTCGGCTCATCGCATCCTGGGGCTGAAGCAGGTCCCAAGGGTTCGGCTGTTCGCCGATTAAAGCGGTACGTGAGCTGGGTTTAAAACGTCGTGAGACAGTTTGGTCCCTATCTACCGCGGGCGCAGGAGATTTGAGGGGAGCTGTCCCTAGTACGAGAGGACCGGGATGGACGAACCTCTAGTGTTCCAGTTGTCGTGCCAACGGCATCGCTGGGTAGCTATGTTCGGATGGGATAACCGCTGAAAGCATCTAAGTGGGAAGCCCACCCCAAGATAAGATCTCCCGTGGCGTAAGCCCCTGAAGCCCCCTTGGAGAACACAAGGTTGATAGGTCGGAGGTGTAAGGCTGGCGACAGCCTAAGCTTACCGATACTAATTGGGCGTGAGGCTTGACCAAATTATTTATGTTTCCACAAGTGACGAACGGATTCGAAGAAGCCCATATTTATATTTTTATATATAAAAAACCGTTTCCGGTGGCTATAGCGAGGGGGAAACACCAGTTCCCATACCGAACACTGAAGTTAAGCCCCTCAGCGCCGATGGTACTGCCCCGTCAGTGGGTGGGAGAGTAGGTCACTGCCGGAATTTATTTTTCAGCCCTCCTGGTTGTAGAAACTGGAGGGCTTTTTTATTGAAATCTCAAGGCAATGTTTCTGGCAGGCCTTTAGCTTTTCCCCATGCGTGCCTTTAAAAAAGGGATCTGGTAGCCGTAGGCATGAGCACCCTGGCTGGCTGCCCTGAGCACTCCGGGTTCTGTAGAGGTTTCCTGGGACATATATTCCAATAGGAGTGCAAGCCCGCCCAGGTTCGTTGGAAGGCCTGCCCAGAGATCCCAGCTGCGCCAGAATGTGGCCATGTCCAGTTTGCCGTGGTGTATCTTGAAATCTATGGCCCTGAGACATGCGGGATCCTTGATATCAAGATCTTCCGGCCTGCCCACAATGATGGATGCCTGGTTGGTGTTTGGGGTCTTCTTGAGCATTTCAATGACTTTTGGGAGCTGGTCTCCTATCCGCGATGCATAGGTATAGCTTTCATGTTCAGCCGGCGGCTTCCCCCCCAGAAGATAATTTACAAAATATTCCTGCACGTAATCCATTGTTGTGGGGGGCGGTATGGCGCTTCCCGGAGGCATGACAGGGATCATATCCTGCAGAGGATAGGTAATTTCAAGGGAAAGCCATGGAAGCTGGAGGCGGTATTGCTCGTGCTCAAAGGAACCCTTTTCGACGTCCTGCCGGTATGCCTCGGATTCCAGGTTATAAAGTATCCGGTACCATGCATCAGAGATGGAGGTTGCCTGAAGATGCATTTTCTTATCCCTTCCAGTGGTGAACAGAAGTTTCCTGTTTATTCAGCCTGTAATATAGAACCACAAGGGGCAGGGGCATTGATCCCTGGCTGACTGCCGCCTGATAACTATTTGCAGGCTTACTGTGTAATGAGAACATATCATCAAAGGCCCTCCACTACCAGGTCCCAGATGATTGCCATGATGGAAAAGAAGAAGATTACGGCATAATTCCATCGTTCCTTGGAAGAATAAAGGCTGCCTACAAGATAATAAAGGGCCTTGTAATCATCCCTGGAAAGCCTTCTTTCTCCCTGTAGCTTTTTCTGAAGATTCAGCATGGTTATGAGCCGTCGTCGCCGCTGGGTGATGAATGCCCTGAACATGAAAAAGAGCATATTGCCGCAAACTCCAATATACCACAAAAGGCGTACCAGGCTGGGCTCATATGCTTTTGCTACAAGTATCAGCCTCAGGGAAAGGGATCCGGTGATTCCAACTCCAAAAGCTGCCCAGGTTACCCAGGCTGGATATTTACTCGGGATGTCGGACTCTTCTAAGATAGCTGATTTCATTGCATTACGGTATGAAAAAGAGTTGGCTGAATACCTGTCCAGCAAGGTCCCAATGGTGTCATGAACTCATCTTCGAAAGGTTGCGGTGGGGCAGCTGAATATAAAAAATTTTAAAAAGGTTGAAAAGGGAAAAGGCGTTACTAAAGCTCGGAGGTCTTTTTGTGGAGTTGAAGTTTGGCAAATTGGGCGGCCCTGGCACTGTCTATCCTGATCCATCTTTTTCCTTGAAGACACCACCACTGTTTTCCGTCAAACTTGGCTACCAGGGCACCATGATAGCGCATCATGAGCTTGATTTCTTCCTTGGAATACTTATTGACATAATCTCCCTGGGTCTTTGCATCTTGGCATCCTGTAAGAAAGAGCAGGCATGACAGCATGACCCACAGCGGGATGCATTGAAAAAATTTTAAACGTTTCATGTACCTATTTTAATTTTTTTCCACCGGATGTCAATGGCGCCGGGAAGGTAGAACGCCCACAGTTTAAGACCGTCGAGGACCAAAAGGAAGGCCCTCGGATCTTATTCAATATATTTTGGTGTTTTTCAAATAAACAAAGGAACTATGGAAAATTTTTCCACGTCCACCAGCCCCTTGTCCGTAAGCTTGAGGCTGGGAATTACCGGAAGGGCCAGGAAACTCAAGGTCATGAAGGGATTTTCATGAGATGCACCCAGGGATTTGGCCGCCCTGATGGTTTCATCAGTTTCCTTTCTGACTTTTTCCAGGGGCTGATCCGACATCAGTCCTGCCACCGGAAGGGGAAGAAGAGAGATTATGCCTTCTGAATCTGCAGCACAGAGCCCTCCTCCACTTTCAGCTATTCCCCTTACGGCATTGAGTATGGCTTTATCGTCCACCCCAGCGGCAATAAGATTGTGCGAGTCATGTGCAACCGAACTGGCAATAGCCCCCTTTTTCAAGCCAAGGCCCTTAACGAGCCCCTTTCCAATGTTTCCAGTCCCATGGTGTCTTTCAATAACAAAGAGTTTCAGGATGTCTTCTTCCGTGTCCGCCTGGACCAGCCCCTGCACCACGCAGGGTTCCATTTCAAGGTGCTCGGTGACTATTTGGCCCTGAATGGTTCCAATAACCCGGGCTTTATCGCCTTCAGCCTTTATACTGAAGTCCAGGGAGGCAGTATCCAGCAGGAAGTCCTTGGGTACGGGAACAGCAGCAGCCGATGCCTCAAAGAGGTTTCGGCCCCTTTCGGCAACGGTTTGACCACGAAATATGGTCCGTATAACCCTGAAGCCTTCAAGGTCTTCCAGCAGCACCAGGTCTGCATGACAGCCGGGTGCAATGGCTCCGCGGTCCTTGAGCCCGAATCTTTGCGCAGGGTTGAGGGTTGCAAGCTTGACTGCAACGACAGGGTCAAGGCCCGCCTCAACTGCTGTCCTGAGGGAGTAGTCCATGTGCCCCAGATCCATCAGGTCATCAGGGTGTCGGTCATCGGAGACCAGGCAGCAGCGGCTGCTTGTGGCAGGTGTAACTGAAGGAAGGAGATCAACAAGATTTTTTTCCGCAGTCCCCTGTCTCAGAAATAGCCACATGCCCCTGGAAAGCTTTTCAATTGCTTCGTATGCAGTGCTGCATTCATGGTCAGAGTCAATGCCGGCGGAGATATATGCACAAAGGCCATCTCCTGAAAGGCCCGGGCAGTGGCCGTCAATGACAATCCCCCTGCGGCGTGCGGCCTCGAGCTTCTGCTCTACTTCCGGGTCGGAAAATACCACTCCGGGAAAGTTCATCATCTCCCCAAGGGCGACAATGCGCCTTTTTTCAAGAAGACGTGTTATCTCCTTAGGCCCCAGTTCTGCTCCCGAGGTCTCCAGGTGTGTAGCAGGCACACAGGAAGGGGCGGCAAAGAATATATCCATGGGCAGATCTGAGCTGGCCTTCAGCATATATTCAATTCCTTCAATACCCAGGCAGTTTGCGATTTCGTGAGGGTCTGCAACCACTGCCGTGGTACCGCGGGGTATCACGGCTTTTGCAAATTCCACCGGGCACAGCAGGGTGCTTTCTATGTGGATATGCCCGTCAATAAAACCCGGGGATATGAAAAGACCCGAGCAGTCCAGCTGTTCAATTGCTTCATATCCACTGCCTATTGCAGCTATAAAGCCGCCTGAAACGGCGATGTCCGCCTCCTCTATTTTGCCGGTCAGGCAGTTGACAATCTTTCCGTTTTTCAGGCACAGGTCCGCCGGTTCTTTCTTCTGGGCCACTGCAGCCAGTTTTTTGTGCTTTTCAGGAGTGAGCGTGGATTTCATTTCTAATAGCCCCTCTGCGCCAGGTATTTCCTGGCCCTACCCATAGCCATCAGGGGAAAATAATGCCTGTAAAGATTGTAGTTGATCATGAAGCCCCGTGAAAGTTCAGGGCCCTGCTCCAGCCTTTCAGCCACCTTTTTGAGATCCGCCCTGTCGCCCCAGCCGTAACCCGGAAAACCTGTTCCGGTGTACCAGGGTTCTTCCCAGGTTCCGTCCTCTTTCTGGGTGCCTTCAAGGTATTTCAGGCCCCTGATGATATTTTCATCAAATATTCTGGTGCCGACGGCAACCAGGGCCATGACCGCCCATGCCGTCTGGGAGGCAGTACTTGTCCCTCTGCCCCTGAATGAATCATCCATATAGGACGCACAGCTTTCTCCCCAGCCGCCGTCCGGGTTCTGGTGGCCTGCAATCCATCTGGCCGCCCTTTGAACGTAATCTGAAGTCATGTCTTCACCCACGGCCCTCAGGCCGGGCAGCACTGCACCGGTGCCGTATATGTAATTCACACCCCACCTGCCGAACCAGCTTCCGTCCCTTTCCTGCTCGGATTTTATGTATCTTACAGCCCTTTTCACTGCAGGATCATCCATGGTGTGACCAAGAAGCCCCAATGCCTCCAATACGTGCCCGGTAACATCCACACTTGGCGGGTCAAGGGCCTCTCCGAAATCACAGAAGGGCAGCTTTGTCACCAGGAGGCTGTTGTTGTCCTTGTCAAAGGCGGCCCATCCACCATTGGATGACTGCATGGCCAGCGTCCAGTTCAGTGCCAGGCGGAGCTTTTGTTTCAGCTCCTCGTTTCCAGGAAACTTGTTCATGATTCTTGCAAGCACTATGAGGGCCACTGCCGTGTCATCCACGTCAGGGTACCAGGTATTGGCCCTTTCGAAGGACCATGCCCCCGGCTTTACGTCCTTGACATATACCTGCCAGTCGCCTGGAGCCTCAACGAATTTGCCGAGAATCCACCTCAGGGCGTTTTTGAAACTATCTGATTCGGCTGGATCAATCCCGCAGTCAAGGAAGGCCAGCATGGTAAGGACTGTATCCCAGACAATGGACTCGCTGGCGTTGATGTACAGGCCGGTATCCTTCCTTCTAGACCAGTGTTCATCAAATGCCCTTAAGCCCCGTTGCAGAACCGGATGACACAGGAGATATCCTTCATTGAAAAGTGCCATAAGGGAGTATATCAGCGGCGGCTGGATTCCTCCCCATACCCCGTCTTCATCCTGGTGTTTTATTACCCAGTCTATGCAGAATTTCCTTGCTGTCTGCCGCAAGGGCTGAAAACGGAGGCCGGCATACCAGTTGAGAAACCTGTCAGCGGCCAGAAAGAAGCTTTCCCAGCAAAGCCCCCTGTGTTTGCGGGGGAGGGAAAAATCGAAGTTTTCCCTCCCCTCCGGGAAGAGCTCGTCGAGTCTCCTGTCAGATCGCAGGGGGCGAACCGGCCTCCTGGAGCAGAGTAGTGTCAGGGGGACGATGGTAGCCCTGGCCCAGGAAGAAAAGCTGTAGATGTTGAAGGGCATCCACGGCGGCAGGAATATGATCTCGGGCGGAAGATTAGGCGTGTGTTCCCAGGGCCATTCTCCCAGGAGTGACAGCCAAAATTTTGTGAACACGCGGATATTTCTCAGCCCTCCGTGGGCCAGTATCCACTCCCTGGCCCTGGTCAGCTCACTGCCGTCAGGATCAAAACCCGCTATCTTGAGGGCGGTGTAGCACTCCACAGTGGTATTGATATCACCGGTGGGTGCCTTGTAGTAGATCTCCCAGGAGCCATCATCCCGCTGCTCTGAAAGTATCGCCTGGATTACCTCGGGCTGCTTGGGATCATCCTTTATCCCTAGAAAGTGCATGGCCATAATCCATTCTGCTTCCATGCAGCAGTTGGTATCTATGTCTCCTATCCAGTAGCCTTCCCTGGCCTGATGTCTGACAGACCAATCCAGGGCCTTTTTAATGGCGGTATCAATGCGTGCCAGGAGGTTGTGCGAATTATCCATTTAGTCCTTTAGCAAAATAGGGATGACAAAATCTGCATAAGCCCGGTCGATTTAAGCCTAATATAGTCTTTTTATTGTACATCACAATGCCCGGCAGGAAATTACGGCATGATTTTTAAAAGGTAGAATATGTGGTTTTTCCTGCGGGGCGAAAAAATACGGCAGATTTCATTGGGACAGGTTTGGAAAACGGGGCAGGAACAGATAGCCGGGAAAAATATGCAGACGGCATGCGGACACTTATGACCACCAAGCGCCGCAATGCCGTTTTCACAGAGTAGATTTAGAAATTATACGTTTGGAGGCACCACTACCACCGGGCAAGGAGGAGGAACAGAGATGAGCCGTCTTGTAACAGAGCCCATCTCAGGTGTGGCCAAGCCGGTGAAACCCTGTCCGTGCATACCTATCACAATCATGTCGGCACCTTCTTCCCTGGCTGCCTCGCATATTGCCTTTTCCACCCTTTCGCCCCGTACAACCCTTCCTTCAATGTCAATGCCCTTTTCCCTGCCCTTTTCAACGATTCTTGCCACTGCGTTTTCGCCTGCAGCCAGGAGTTCCTTGGCAACTGAATCCTTTTCTTCAACGAAGATATATTCCAGCTTCATGCCTATAATGGACTCAATAGGCCTTAAAACTGTGATGCAGACCACTTTGCAGTTGATCTGGGCTGCATGATCCAACCCGAAAGCAGCTGCCTTTTCGGCCGCATGGGAACCGTCCGTGGTGATGATCATCTTTTGTACCATGATTTTTCCTCCCTTTTCCATCATTAAAATAACACCATACTTAATTAAACATTAAGGTTTCTCCTGCAGAATGCTATAGGCCGGTTCTTAAAAGGTGGTGTTTGCGTACAAAGAATTCTGTTATTTCAAATGTCCGGCAACCTTAGCGATCAGGGGGGGAATCTTGTCCCCTTGCAGACGGAAGGTGCTGGAATACAATCATGATACGAAACCCTGTCCTTTACGGGGGTGACGGATGAAGATACGTTGTATCTAACTATTTAACCAAGCAAATATTTTTGGGCCTCCATGATTGAGAGGCTTGCTGGTACTGCCAATGGATACTCTTCGAGATATATGGCGCAAATAGGGAAATCCTATGAAAATGCAAGATGAATCTCCTGCCTTTTTTCAGCAGGATCTTTTTGCCTCTCCATATATAAAATACAACCGGGCGAAAAATCTGCTCCTCCAATTCAATTTTTTAAAGGCAGAAAAGCTTCTGAAGGAATTTGAAGGATGTGGCAGGGGAGAGAAGGACCTGGGGCTTGAATACAGGATCGTCGATTTTCTCAAGGAGGCCGAGCCGCTTTTCAAGTCGGCTCAAAATATAATGATTCTCATGGGAATGTGGGAAGAGAAATTGGAACAAGTGTATCGAAAAGGGCAAAACGAGTCTGAATTTCTCTCCAGGTTCAGGAAAAGCTTTTTCCGGCGGCTTGCCTCGTTACTCTCTTCTGGAAAAGGTTCTGCCCCATGGACAGATGCGATCTTCAGGCAGGGTCCGGGCCTTTTGATAATGATCAGGGGAGGCTTTTACCGGGAGGCGGCTTCCATTGCTTCCAGGGCGGCTGAAATCTCCGGACAGCCCGGGAAAATTTATGGTTACCAGGCAGACGCCCTTTACCTTATGGATAAAGTGGAAGATGCAAGAAGGGCATACCTGACCGCGCTTCTTCTTGATCCTTCCAGCGTGGATACTGAAAATTTATGCGACCCCCAGGTCAGGGAACTCCTGGAGAACCCGGGCCTGTATCTCGATGAACAGGACATTCCCGAAGGTCCGTGGAATAATGACAGGCAGTGGGCAGCAGTTACTGGCCTCCTGGCCGGCATCTTCAGGCTGCCTTCAGTTGTTGATGCAGTCCAGGCTGCCGAATGGAAAGATACCTTGTTTCGCCAGGACAGCCGTCCCGGCGCAGCCTTTGCAGCAGGCATGATATTGTCATCCCAGGGCATGAAACGGTTGGAATTGATACATATAGATATTTCCTCGGTAAGAAGGAAAATGAGAAAGATTTCCCCGGAGTTGTTTGCTGCTTTCATGAACAAGGCAAAGGGCCTTGTGGGCTAGGTCAGTGGGCTTTTTTGTCAGGGTCTGCAAGATGCAGGAGGTGAGAAGATAAAGGGCTGGCATGGAAAGGTGCTAGAGGTTGATCTTACTTCCCTTTTGTGGTGAAAAACACCTGGGAGACAGTATATGCCCTGAAGGAGCTTCACGGCAGAGATGTGAGAGTCGCCTGTATCGGCCACGCAGGAGAAAACCTGGTTCGTTTTGCTTTCACCATGGTTGATAAGCACTCATTGGCTGCCAGGGGGAGCAGGGCGGTATGGGGTCCAAAATGTCTTAAGGCCCCGGCTGTACGGGGGCACTTTAAAACCGTCCTTTCAAGGCCGGAAGAATTAAACCAGGGGAGCCGATCATGCAGCCATGGTCACTTGGACCTCGTTTATTTTGTCATTTTGCTCTACCTTCTGTCCATCGGTTTGAAGTGGCAGGTATATGCAAAAGGTAGTGCCCACTGCCTGTTTACTGGCCACGGTGATTTTACCCCCATGTTTCTGGGTTATTGAGTCAAAGCAGATGGTCAGCCCCTGGCCGGTACCTTCTCCCACCTCTTTTGTGGTAAAAAACGGGTCGAAAATCTTGTTTATAATGTCATCATGGATCCCGACACCATTGTCTTGGATTTCAACAACTGCATGCCCCCTCTGTGTCAATGTAAGTGAGACACCTACTTGTTGCTAAATTAATGTAGGGCGGGTAGGAGATTATCATGGAACATGTAAACAGAATTCATGACATTTCAGGACAGAGGGTTTCTGGTGAGGATTTTTCAGCTGATCGTGATCGGCCAGATCCAGAGGTTTTGGAGAAGAAGCCAAGACGTAAATTCACTGCGCATATAAGCTTCGGATTTTGAAAGAATTTGATGCATGTGTGAATCTGGGTGAAAAGGGTGCTCTTTTACGTAGAGAAGGTCTTTACCATTCCAATATATGTGCGTGGCGACGGCAACGGGAAGAGGGACAGCTAAAGGGTCTTTCTCCCAAGAAACGGGGCAGAAAGGCCAGGAAGGTCAATCCACTAGAGA
>JALVJO010000119.1 GCA_027028245.1 Deltaproteobacteria bacterium | reverse complement strand
AGGCTGTCATGGGGAAGATGGCAGTCAACACACCTGGCCCTGACGGCACCCATGGCATCTACCCCGTGTTTGCCTGCAGCCCATGTCTTGTAAAAGGGATGCATCTCGTGGCAGGAATTGCAGAATTCCACAGTACTTGTAGATTTAACCTGTGTGGCAGTGAAGAATGCAACCAGAAGTGCAATGAGGAAGGCAATAATGCACGCAACAATCGTTGATCCCCCGTGGCTTTTCAAGAATCTCATAAAAACCCTCCTGAGTTGGACAATTAGAATCTGAATATATTCCATCTCTATAATAACTAATTTTCCTGTAACTATGTTGTTAAACATGTTACGAAAATGTTACAATTTAACAGCTGGTGCGGCCACGCGTGTGCCGGCGGAATAAATTCCAGGTCTGAGGCGGCTTAAAGGGGTATTTTATGGCAATTTTTTTCAGGAAAGAGGAAATGGGTTTTGAAGATCATCCAAAGTTCAAGGGCGTGCGTATTGCCAAGCTTGTGACAAAGGCAGAGGGCCAGACCATAGGTGTATCAATGCTGCAGATAGGAAAGGGGGTGGAAATACCAGTGCATGTTCACGACCAAAGCCTGGACTCCATTTACTGCAAAGGCGGCGCTGGTGAAATCTTCAGGGACGGCGGCTGGCATCCATTGTCAGAAGGGGATTACTGCCTGGTTCCTGCCGGGCAGGAACACGGAGTCCGGGCAGGCTCAGATAGGCCACTGGAGCTTTTTGTCGTCCATTCTCCTCCCCTTTTTTAGACCTGCACACTTGCCGGTAACCTTCGGGCCATGTTTGCAAAACTGGAAAACAAGATCCTTTTCTGGATTATCGTCATCCTCGGGGTATTTGGAGTCGTTTTGCTTTACTGGCAGGGAAGACAGTATCAGAAGGCAGGTTTAAACCAGCTGAGACAGCAGGCCAGGGGGATTTATCACTATGTGGTTCTTACCAGGGAGCTTATTTCCGGATGGAAAGGCGTCTACATACAAAAGGATGATGCCTTTGTCAGGAAGACGCCTTCTGAGTTTACCGCGGATCTGGCCTCTTTTGCAGGCAGCAATGCCCCCTTTTCCATAAAGATTGCCGTAACCGGAAGTACCAGCCCTGCGCACAGGCCGGATAGGTTTGAACAAAACGCCATACAGAGGATGAAGGTCCAGGGGGAGACCGAGGTGTGGAAGATATTTGAAGATGAAGACAGGTACAGGTTTCGTTATGCCGGTCCCCTCATATTTGAAAATGAATGCCAGGGATGTCACAGCAGTATCCCCTCAACAAAGCTGGTGGGCTGTATTTCCATTGGGATAAATGCCACGAGGTTTTTCCATAATCTCCAGAAGGACGCTCGCTTCTTTGCCATATATATGGTTTTTGCCCTGGTTATCACTGCCTTTTTACTTTGGTTCATGCTCAGAAATTACGTGATCTCCCCTGTAAGGCAACTGAATAATGCCGCAGAATTGGTGAGAAATGGTCGCCTGGACGTGTCAGTCAACCTCACTGCAAGCACTGAATGGAAGAGGGTTGGTGAAAACTTTAACAACATGGTCCAGGCCCTTGCCAAGAGACAGAATCAGCTTGAGAAGGAGGCCCAGGAGGCCCTTGAAAGGATGAAATCAGCCTTTGAAGAACTGAAGAAAACGGAGAAGTACAAGGCGGATTTTTTCACCAACATCACCCATGACCTGAAAACACCCATTACTGCAATAAAGGGCGCCGTGGGCATACTTGAACGCAGGTGCAGCGAGGGTGCAACTTACCTGAACATACTCCAGAGAAATACCGAAAAACTCTCCTCCATGGTCCAAGACATCCTGGACTGTTCGAGGCTTGAGAGCGGTGAAATGCAGTTGAACCTTCAGGAGGCCGATCTGACAGAAGTTTTGGAGGATGCCATACTCATGTCAATGCCCCTTGCCTGGAAAAAAGATGTCAATCTCGATTACAAGGTTCCAGATCATCCCTGCGTTGCAAGAATAGACGTCAAGAGGATGGAGCAGGTAATCATCAATCTCCTTTCAAATGCCATCAAGTTTTCACCCAGGGGCGAAACCGTGGAGATAAGGCTCGGGTGGAAAAAAGATTTCTGGAAGGTCACCATAGAAGACAGGGGGCCTGGTATACAACCTGACGAGGTAGAACTCGTGTTTGAGAAATTTTTTCACAGAGATGACAATGTCCAGGGCGCCGGCATGGGCCTTGGCCTGGCCATTGCCAGGGGGATAGTCGAAGCCCATAGCGGACATATCGGAGTTAGAACAGACATGGATAAGCCGGGCTGCTGTTTCTATTTCACCGTCCCTGTCTGGGAAGAATCCAAGGAGCGTCTATCATGAGGCCTGCCAGGATACTGGTGGTGGAAGATGACAATGACATCCGCACCGTCCTTATGGATCAGCTTACACTGGACGGGTATATCACTGCAGGTGCTGCCAGCGGCAGGGAAGTCCTGGATGTATTTGACAGCTTCAACCCGGATCTTGTGGTGCTTGATCTCAAACTGCCGGACGTTGATGGTATCATCATATGCCAGCATCTGAGAAAGATATCCACCGTTCCCATCATAATCGTAAGTGCAAGGGATACACTTCCCGACAAGATCAGGGGGCTTGAGGTGGGTGCGGACGATTATGTAACAAAGCCCTTTGAATATCTGGAGCTGGAAGCGCGCATCAAGGCCTGTCTCAGAAGACAGCGGGATACCCAGCTGCCGGAAGAGGATGTCCTGGAACTTGGCGGTCTCAAGGTATTTTGCGAGCAGCGGATGATTTTCATTGGAAAGCGTCAGGAAAGGCTTACCAGGAAGGAGTTTGAACTGCTCAAACTTTTCATGGAAAATCGCGGCAAGGTCCTTTCCCGGGAGTTTCTCAGTTCAAAACTCTGGGACAAAAAGGAGGTATACCCATGGAGCCGCGCCCTTGATGTTCATATCAGGAGGCTTAGAAAAAAGATAGAGCCGGATCCTGCAAACCCGAGATATATTGTAACCCATTCCGGTGTGGGTTATCGTTTTAATATTGAATGAAAGACATCACCCAGGAAAGCCTCCGGTTCAGCCTGAAAGATGATCTGGACTGGAAGAACATACCGGCAAGTCCAGGCACCTATATTTTTCTTTCAGAAAAAGGAGCTCATCTCTATATAGGAAAGGCAAAGAAGCTGAGAAGCCGGCTTCTTTCCTATTTCAGGTCTTCCCAGAGTCTTCCCGCCAGGATAAGGCTCATGATGCAAAAGGCCGCCTTCCTGGAGATCATACTTACCAGGACTGAAAAGGAGGCCCTGATCCTTGAGGCAGAGCTGATTGCCAGGCTCCGGCCCAGATACAACATAAGATTAAGGGACGACAAGGCCTATCCCTATCTGCGGCTGGGGATAAAAAGCAGTTATCCCAGGCTGAGCATAGTGAGAAAAAGAAGGGCAGACAAGGCCCTTTATTTCGGACCTTTTACCTCTTCCCAGGCCCTCAGGCAGACTCTGAGGATAATATTCAGCGTCTTTCGCCTTAGAAGCTGCAGCGATGCGGCCATGAAAAGAAAGGGCAGGCCGTGTCTCAAATATCAGGTGAAGCGTTGTTCCGGGCCCTGTACAGGCGCTGTGTCCAGGGAAGAGTACATGGCAGATGTAAAAAGGGTGAGGGCCTTTCTGGAAGGCCGCGTGCTTTTCGTGGCAAGGCAGCTGGAAGAATCCATGAAGGCTGCTGCAGCCAGGCTGGAATTTGAAAGGGCCGCCCTTTACAGGGACCAGCTTGAGGCACTGAAAAAGGTCCTGGAAGGTCAGGCAGTAGTCCTTGATTCCCACTCAAATCTGGACGTCATCTATATCCAGGTTGGGGAC
>JALVJO010000118.1 GCA_027028245.1 Deltaproteobacteria bacterium | reverse complement strand
GCCTTCAAGGGCCTTATGCATTCGGGTGAATCATTGGCCGGGCTGTTTACCCTGGGTGTAACCGGCCAGGCGGTCATATTATCTGGAGGCAGGGGGCGAAGGAGAGCCCCGAGTTCTTCCCCCGGGTCCTGTCTCGAAAGCCACCTTTCATAATAGGGTCTTTCCAGGATCACGGGCATGCGGTCGTGGAGGGGCCTGACAAGTTTATTGGAATCAGTGGTGATTATGGTGCAGGACTCTATCACCTCGGAATCATCCTCCGGGTTTTTCCATCTCTCCCAGAGACCTGCAAAGGCGAAAAGGTCCGTGTCTTTCAGGGTTATGAACCAGGGCTGCTTTTTTCCGCCTGTTTTCTGCCACTCGTAGAAGCCGGATGCCGGGATCAGACAGCGCCTGTCCTTGAATGCATTTCTGAAGGCGGGCTTTTTCATTACAGACTCTGCCCTTGCGTTTATCATCCTGTAGCCTGTCTTCTTCTCCCTTGCCCAGGAGGGGATCAGGCCCCAGCGCAGCATGGCAAGCTCCCTGGTGGGGCTTTCCTGCCTCCTGCGGATGGCAGCAATGTCGGTTCCAGGGACTATGTTGTAACGGGCAGGAATCTCCGGCAGCTCGTCAGGGGCGGCTGCCAAGTCAAACTCCTCCCTGAGTCTCCTTCTTGTCACCCAGAATGCAAACCGTCCGCACAAGGTTGCTGCTCCTTTGCCGCCTTCTTGGTTGCGCTTTCTCTGTTTGAGTAAAAAAGCAGTAAGATTCTTTTCAGTTATTACAACTTCTTGAAAATTAGAATATGAGGCGAGCCCTGTCCAGGCTTTTAGGAGGGTACAATTGCCGATCCTGAATGTGCCTGTGCCGGATGCATCGCAGGAGAACGTCCTAACAAAAAATTCCTGGAAAAAATGATCCAGAGTGTTGACATCTGCCCAAGAATTCCAATCTTTTAATGCGGCTTCTTTTTACAATTTTGTTTTAAAGAGGCATCTTATTCTTACAAAATTATCACAATTCAAGGAGGGAAACATGGATTTAAAGAATCGGCTCTGTCAAGGAATTCCGGCATTAGTTCTGGGGGCATGTCTGCTGTTTTCAGGGCCCTGGTCTGTTTGTCTTGGTGCACAGAAACAGGCGGCCAGCTCTCATCAGAAAGGGCTTAAGACTTCTGCGCAGGTTAAGAGCGGGGCACTTGCAAAGGAAAAGAAAAAGGCAGAAGGTATCAAGAAGGAACTGAACCAGAGGGCGGTCAAGGCGGTTGCAGAAACATATAAGGTAATTGACCTTTTGTCTCAAAAAAAGCCAAAGGAGGCCCTGGAGCTCTTAAAAAAGGTTATCGGGGAACTGGAGGTGATCCTTGCCGCCAACAAGGATGCCTCTCTGGTCCCTGTCAACAGCTATACCATAGTGGTCGATACTGAGCTGTCTCCAAAGGATATTGAATCCCAGATTGTAGAAGTAAGGAAGATGCTTAAACAGGGCGATATCCAGGGAGCACGATTGCTCCTGGACACGCTTCAGAGCGAGATAGACATTGTCATAGAAAACCTGCCCCTGGCCACGTATCCAGATGCCATGAAGCTAGCCTCAAAATACATAATAGACGGCAAGAACGATGAGGCAAAAAGCGTTTTGACCATTGCGCTAAATTCCATGGTGGTAAAAAAGATCATAATACCTCTGCCCTTGGTAAGGGCTTCGGATCTTGCGGAAGAGGCATCCAAGACGGCCAAGGCTGACAAGGAGCAGGCCCTGAAATATCTGGATGAGGCCAAGAAACAGCTGCAAATTGCCAAGGTACTTGGCTACGGGAAGGATGACCCCAAGGTCTATAAGGACCTGCAGCAGAGGATAGACGCCATTAAAAAGGAAATAAAGGGCAAGAACCAGGCTGAAAAAATGTTCGAGGAGTTTCTGAAAAAACTGAAGGAATTCAAGAAGAAGCTCCTGTCTTCCTGATACCTGTAATCCCGTGGAGCCTGCAGGCCTGGAAAAGGCCTGCAGGTAACTGTTTTTATGTTCGGAAATAAAATTTGAAGGTTTTAATATTGAACCCAGATTCGGCAGCTCGGAAGTCTGACAAAGGAGCAAAGATACGTACTTTTGTACTTAAAATGCCCAATCCCGCGGCATCGCGGGACAGATTCCATAATATTGGCAGGCCATTGGGCCTTTGAAGTGCGTGATCTTAGTTGAGCTGTTTCACCTTATCTTAAATCTCTTTTGAAATTCCCTGTCCATGGTCTTTCTCTTAAGGGATTCCCTCTTGTCGTAAATCTTTTTGCCCTTGGCAAGGGCTATTTCAACCTTGGCCTTACCGTCTGCAAAATAGACCTTGAGTGGTATGAGGGTATAACCCCTTTCCTTGATCTTGCCGGCAAGCTTTCTGATCTGCCGTTTGTGCAAGAGCAGTTTCCTGGGCCTGAGCGGATCCAGCCTGCTGGTGTTTGTGGCAAAGGTATATGGAGAGATATGCACGTTCTGAAGCCATGCCTCACCCCCCCGTATTTCCACATATCCATCCTTGAGGTTTATGCGTCCTTCCCTGATGGATTTTACTTCCGGGCCTAGGAGAACCATGCCGGCTTCATAGGTATCTTCTATGTGGTATTCATGCCGTGCTTTGCGGTTCTGGCAAATTATCCTGCGGGGGGTTTGGGCCATGTTCAGTTCCTACCAGTCCCTGGGCTTGGCAATAATTTTTCTTATCTTCATGTCAAACAGGCAGTTGGAGGAAACAGGCTGGATGATGGCTGCAGTATCTGCCCCCCTGCATGTGCCTGCGACTGTGACAACATCTTCGGTGCCGGCAAGGCCGGCATCTGCTGCCATCATTGCTATTTCAACACATACCTTTACTCCCTGGCCGAAAAGCCTCAGGGTGTTTGCAATGAGCTCCTGCTGTGAATATCCAAGGGTCTGCCTGATGGCGGTTCCTATGTTCCTGAAGGCCATGGTTCCTGTATGAACTACCGCACCCATGTCTTCAAGCTGTTTTCTGGTCTCCTGTGTCATCTCCAGCTGGGCAGGGTTCTTGAAACCGTAGTTGTGAGTTATTACAACAAGGGTGGCATTCATGCCTGAGATAAGGCCGGCTGCCTTAAGGGCGGTATCCCCATATGTTGATGCCACGATCAGACGTGTAAGTCCGGCACGTTTAAGTTCTTCCACTGCTGCCTTCAGGCATTCATTTGTATTGGCACGCCCTGCCTTTTCAAAGGTTGTCATTGCAGACAAATACCTCCTTTGTTTTTTGTCCCCTTTTGCCGTGGAGGATTTAAGTACCTGACAGTTTAATCGAGATTATTGAGCTGGCAAGTTGATGGGTAATGCAGGGGAGGGGAGCAGGAAGGACAACAGTGCGCAGTATTTGCCCGGCAGATCCGTAACCCGTCCGTTGCGCCCGAAAAGGGGAAGCAGGGACATAAAGGCAGGAAACCACGCCGCTTTCCCGGCAGGATGTTTGTAAATGCCTGAACACTTATAGAAAAATCTATTTTTTGTTTGTATTTAGGCTTCAGTGCCTATATTATTCCTAATGGACGGGGGGAGCAGCGCCTGCAAGGGCAGCAAATATGAAGAGTGTGTTAAAGTTTTTTCAACCATCACCAGACGGTGGTATAGAGTACTGGAAATATGGCAAAAAACAAAAAAGTCCTGGTTCTTGATGACGAGGAACTCATCCTGGAGCTTGTCGAGGATATATTTCATGTCCTTGACCTGGACGTGGAGACTGTCCTTGACGGCAGACAGGCAGTAGAGATCTTCGGGAAAGCCAAGGAAAAGGGAGAGCCCTTTGACCTGGTCCTCCTTGATATGACCCTTCCCGGCGAACTCGACGGGGCAGCAGCCCTCCGGGAGATGAGAAAGATAGATCCGGAAATAAAGGCCGTGGTGTCAAGCGGCTATTCTGCAGACGATATCGTCTCCAATGCAAGTAAGTACGGTTTTGATGCAGCAGTGCCCAAGCCTTATTCCATCTCGGTCCTGAGGGAGACAATCAACAAGCTCCTTGAATAATAGGGGGCAGTTCAGACCGGTTTTCCAAGGACCCCTCCCTGGACTGCCTTTACCGCCTTCACCAGCACCCTCCTGTTCTTGAGATCCCTGTTGGATTCCAGGTACACTGGGATATAGTTGGGCGAGTGCCCTATCAAAAGGCCTGTTCCCGCGTCTTTTCTTTCAACCAGAACATCCAGGGTCTTTCCCATGAAGGACTGGAAAAATTCATTTCTTTTTCTTTCTCCAATCTGCCTCAGGATTCCCGCCCTTTTTCTTGCCTCCCTGGAGCCACAGATGGTTTTCATGGCGGCAGCCACGGTTCCGGGTCTTGGGGAATAGGGAAAGGCATGTATGTAATTGACAGGTGCTTCCTGGATCATGGCTGCAGTTTTTTCAAAATCCTTTTTTCTCTCTGTGGGAAAACCTGTCATAACGTCTGTACCTATGCAGCAGCCAGGGATGGTCTCTGCAATGAACTCCAGAAGTTCCATAAAAAACGCGCTGGAATAATTCCTGTTCATGGCAGAAAGCACGCTGTCTGAGCCGCTCTGCAGGGGAATATGAAAGTGAGGACAGAAATTTTTGGTTTGAGCAGCCCACTCAACCAGCTCCCTGGATACCTCTGTTGGTTCTATGGAGCTGAGCCTGAAGGAAATATCAGGAAAGGCCGAGCATAAATTCTTCAAAAGGCCCAACAGGTCTGAATTGTCAGAAAGATCCCTGCCGTAAAAGCCTGCGTGTATGCCGGTTATCACCACTTCCTTTATGCCGGCGCGGGAAAAGACCTCCATCTGCTTCATTACACGGGCCTGTTCCAGGCTGCGGCTTGGCCCCCTGGCATATGGGACTATGCAATAGGAGCAGTAGGCATCACAGCCGTCCTGGATCCTGAGGTATGCCCTTGTCCTTTCCCTGGGAGGCCTTTCAAGGAACAGTTCTCCTATGCCTTCTACCCTGGATATATCAGAAATGAAGATGCCGGTGCATCCCCTGTGGGTAAGTACCGTTTCGGCAAGAGACTGCTTCTGTTCGTTTCCGGCCATGCAGACGCCGGGGCCCACTGATTCCAGGATTGCAGCTGCATCTGTCTGCACGTAGCAGCCTGTGGCAATGATCCTGGCATCCGGGTGCAGGCGTCTGAGCCTTCTTATGATCTGCCTGGACTGGTAGGCTGCCCTTGAAGTAACCGTGCAGGTGTTTACCACGTAGAGGTCTGCCTCTTTTTTCCAGGAGACAATGGAACAGCCCAGGCGGGAAAAATCCTGCTCCATTGCCCATGATTCGAACTGGTTTACCTTGCATCCCAGGGTATAGAATGCTACCTGCAAATTACCCCTCCTCCAAGCACCAGCGCCTCCTTGTAAAGCACTGCGAACTGTCCGGGTGTCACTGCCCTCTGGGGGGCTTCAAAATGGATGATGAGCTCGCCAGACTCGTCATGCCCGGGTTCAAGGCGGGCCCTGACCGGTTTATGTCTTGAGCGAAGCTTGACCCGTACTGCATAGGAAAAGACCCTGGAAGGATCCACCAGCCAGTTGACTTTTTTCACCCTACAGCTTTCCTGGAAAAGCTCTTCCTTTTTCCCGATTACAAGGGTGTTGGCTGAAGGCTCCATCCTCACCACGTAATAGGGGGTTTTGTCAGGTATGCCAAGGCCCCGTCTCTGTCCTATGGTATAGCGCGAAAGTCCCCTGTGCATGCCCTTCAGTTTACCGTCAGAAGTCTTTATGGGGCCTGGTTTCTCCATGTCTTTTGCATACTGTTTAAGGTGCATTTTGTAATCTCCGGAGAGGAAACAGATATCCTGGCTTTCTTCCTGGACAAGGCCCTCTATTTCGTATTCTTCTGCAATCATTCTGACAGTCTCCTTTAAGAGGCCCCCGAGGGGCAGAACGAGTCTTTTCAGGCTGTCCCTGGCGGTTTGGTGTAGGAAATAACTCTGGTCCTTTGACGCATCAACGGCGCTTAGCAGAAAGGGTTGCCCCTGGCTGTTTATCCTTATCCTGGCATAGTGTCCTGTGGCAATGTGATCTGCTTCCAGGCGCTCTGCTACCTCAAGGGCTGCTTTCAGCTTTACCAGTGGGTTGCATATGACGCACGGGTTTGGAGTCATGCCGGATTCATAGGTCTTGAAAAAATAATCCACCACCTCCCTTTGGAAGGTCTCCTGCATGTCTTGGGTGTGAAAGGGCAGGCCCAACTTCTCGGAAATCCTTGCTGCAGATTCCTGTGCTGCTCTTTCCCGGCTGCTGCCTGTCATCCTGACAAAAAGGGTTTGAACCTGGAATCCCTGTTTCCGGAGCAGAATGGCTGCCACTGCGCTGTCCACTCCCCCGCTCAGGGCAAGGAGGATTTTCCCGGTGCTGCTGTTCAGAGGAGTACCTTCTCCTTGGAAAAGCGTATCTCCATGGCCCTTACCGGACAGACCGCCACACATAATTCACATCCCTTGCAGTCTTCGGGGTTAAAGATCACCTGCCTGGTCTCAGGGTCTATGTAGAGGGCATTGGTGGGGCATATACCCGTGCATGCCCCGCACATTAAGCACATATCGTCGTTTCTCCTGATCTCCTGGGCAACGGACTTTACCTTGACACCCTTGGATCTGAGATATTTCAGGCCGGACTTCACGTTTTTCTGATGGCCGGAAAGCTCAAGTACCATAATGCCTTCTTCTCCCGGCAGAATAGTGGCCTTGAGTATGTTGAAACAAAGGTTATATTCCTGGCTGAGATAATAAATGATGGGCTTGTCGGTGATATCAGACGGAAATCTCAGCACCAGCATCCGTTTGTACATGGTCGACTCCTTGGCATGCGGGAACATTGCCGCTGTGTCCTGGATACAGCAGGTATTTTTCTCGGCTCTTGAGGGCAGGTAAGGAACATACAACAAAACATGTCTGTAATAAAGATAAAACCAGAAAAGATAGCCTTTGACATAGACGGGGTGGTTGCCGATACCATGGAGGCCTTTTTGAATATCGCCAGGGAGGAGTTCGGCATAAACCATATCAGAAAGGAACAGATTACCACTTACTGGCTGGAGGAATGTCTGCCCATAAGCGAGGACATAATAAAGGCCATCATAGAGCGCATCCTGACCGATCCCTTCGGCATCGGGCTTTCTCCCATGAAAGGTGCTGTAGATGTCCTTACCAGGCTTTCCACCAGGGCTCCCCTCAGGTTTGTGACTGCCCGTCCTGTCAAAAGGCCTATAATGGAATGGCTGGATGATACTCTCAAAGAAGTCCCTTCCAGCAGCATCCAGGTGATTGCCACGGGCAAGCACGAAATAAAGGTGGAGATCCTCAAGGAACTTGGGATCCATTATTTCGTGGAGGACCACATGGAGACCTGCAGGGCAATTTGCAGTCAGGGATTAAAGGCCATAGTATTCGATCACCCGTGGAACCAGGGACCTGCCCCTTTTATCCGCGTAAAAAACTGGCAGGAACTGGAAGATCTCCTGGATCTTTGAATCTTTTGAATCCGCTACAGGCTCCCTTGCAAGCTGATCCGGGCTGAAGGTCCCTGGGTAATTCTTCAGAAGGAGAAGCTTGCCTAAGGGCCTTGTTCGGTTTACCCTGCCTCGCCATGAAAATTCAGGAAATCTTGAGCCTCTGCCGCAAGCCCGGCCGGTACATAGGCAGGGAAAAAAATGCATTTCAAAAGGGATGGGACAGTGTGCAAATAAGAACTGCCTGCATCTTCCCGGATCTCTATGAAATAGGCATGTCTCACCTGGGGCTCCAGATACTCTACGACATAATAAACAGGCTGCCCTGGGCTCTTTCCGACAGGGCCTACTGCCCGGATACGGATCTTGAAGACCATCTCAGGAAGCACGGTCTTTCTCTTTTCGGACTTGAAACCAGGAGACCCCTGTCCCGGT
Organism: Deltaproteobacteria bacterium; assembly: GCA_027028245.1. GTDB lineage: Bacteria > Desulfobacterota > Dissulfuribacteria > Dissulfuribacterales > QOAL01 > QOAL01. The sequence continues at coordinate 2,996 of JALVJO010000118.1, read as the reverse complement.
TCGACTGTCTCCTGATAACGCTGCCTTACGAACTCTGCTATTCCAATATATTTACAATCCTGGATCTTGCAGGGGTGCCGGTATGGCAAAAGGATAGGATTTCCGGGAACTGGCCCCTGGTCATAGGCGGTGGAAGCTGCTGCCTCAACCCTGAACCCGTGGCCCCTGTTTTCGATGCCGTTGTGATCGGAGACGGTGAGGAGGCTGTTGTTGAGCTTCTTGAGGTATTGAAAGGGGCAGGGAAGGTGCTTTCCAGGCAGGAGATTCTCCAGGGGATCTCTTCCATCCAGGGAGTCTACGTACCTTCATTTTTTAACCCGGTTCACCGGGCTGACGGCCGCTTTGCAGGCATGGAGACAAGACATGGTGGAGCAGGCCGGGTCAGGCGAAGGATCATGCCGAAACTTGAGGCCTGGAGTTTTCCAGAGCGTCCCCTTGTTCCCAACGTGCAGGTGGTGCATGACAGGCTGGGTATAGAGATTGCCAGGGGATGCACAAGGGGCTGCCGCTACTGTCAGGCCAGCTCCATTTACCGCCCGGTCAGGGAAAGATCCCTGGAAGATGTCCTTGCCCTGGCAGACAGGGGGCTCAGGGAAACGGGCTGGGAAGAAATTTCTCTTCTTTCGCTGAGTACCGGGGATTATTCCCAGATCGGTCCTCTTATCAAGGAGTTCATGGACAGCTATGTTCGCCGGAATATCTCTGTGTCCCTGCCTTCCCTGAGGGTAGGTACCCTTACACCCGAAATAATGGACCAGATAAGCCGGGTGCGGAAGACAGGCTTTACCCTTGCGCCTGAGGCAGGAAGCGACAGGCTCAGGCAGGTCATAAACAAGGGGATTACAGAAGGCGATCTCCTGGAGACGGTCTCCCGGATCAGTGCAAGGGGATGGAACAGCGTAAAGCTCTATTTCATGATAGGCCTTCCCACAGAGACAGATGATGACGTATTAGAAATCGTCCATCTTGCCAGAAAGGTCATGTCTGCCATTTCTGCCTTCAGGACACATGGACGCCCTGCCCAGGTAACCGTGAGTGTGGGCACCTTTGTTCCAAAGCCCCATACGCCTTTTCAATGGGAAGCCCAGATTTCCACCGAGGAGTCGAGGCGAAGGCTGAATATCATAAGAGACGGCCTCAAGGGAAAAAGGTTCAGAGTGAAGTGGCATGATCCCATGCAGAGTTTCCTGGAGGGCATATTTTCACGGGGTGACAGGAGGCTTTCAGGGCTCTTGTTCCGTGCCTGGAAAAACGGGGCAAGGCTTGATGCCTGGACGGATAATATGAAACCAGAGCTCTATTTCCAGGCTGCAGACGAACTTGGAATAGACCTTGAAGCAGCCCTGGCCCCCATACCTGAAGATGTCCCTCTTCCATGGGACCACATAGATTCCGGAATAAAAAAGGCATTTCTTCGACTTGAGCGAAAAAGATCAAGGAGGCTCGAGTACACCCCAGACTGCAGAAAGGGCGAATGCCAGAGATGCGGTACCTGTGACTTTGAACAGATAAAACCGGTGCTGGCGGAAACACCGCACACGGTTTCCTCCCCGAGCCAGGGTTCAAAAGGGGCAGAGATTTCAAAAGATCAGGAGGCTGCCTTTTTCTGCCTGCTGGTGTTTTCAAAGCTTTTTGACGCTAGATTTCTCGGTCATCTGGACATGGTGAGGATGTTTTTAAGGGCAGTCAGGAGGGCAGGGCTTCCAGTGGCCTTTTCAAGGGGGTTTCATCCCATGCCCAGGGTATCCTTTTCCCAGCCCCTGCCCCTTGGAACAGAAAGCCTGAGGGAAGAGGCTGTTTTGGCCCTTGAAAAAAGGTTCGACCCGTCAGAGGTTATGAAAGAGCTGAACAGGCATCTTCCCCTTGACATAAGGATAGAAAGCTGTCGGAGATCCAGAAAGAAATTCCGCATAACGGCCCGGAAAAAGGAGGCATTTCTTTTGCTTCTTCGCGGCCAGCCTTCTTCCCGGGTAAAGCAAGAAATTTCAGCTTTTCTGAGATCAGACAGATTTGATCTCGAAATTGAAAAAAAGGGCAGGAAGATCTGCCTGGATCTAAGGCAGAGGGTGGAAGGGCTTGCCAGCATGTCCCTTGAAAAGCTGGAGGATGACAGGCAGAGATCCTGGGCAGAAAAGGCCCTCTCAGAGGTCTCAGCCGGTGAAAACGCCTTGGTGAGGCTGGATCTTCTGCAGGAGCCCCCGCCTCATATCAAGCCCTCCTTGGCAGCCGGCAGGATTTTTGGAATGTCAGATGAGGAAACGGCGCTTTCCAGGATTCTGAGGCTCTGATTCAAAAGAGGTTTTTCTGAACAAGCCGCTTTCCTGCCTTTTTGTCCCTTGCCGTATCCTTTCCCATGGAGGCCTTGGTTTCTTTTTCATCATTTTCGGAAGTGATGGTCTTTATGATGCCGTATCTTCCGTCAAAACCCGGGATTACCTTGACCCTTTCTTCCCGCATGGCAAGAATTGCCCCTGCCAGCTGTTCAGGAAGCATGGACTGCAGCTCTTCCCCGGACTTCCATATCAAGGTGTCAAATTCCGGGCCTGCCATCTCAACGATCTTGAGGTATTCCCGGCGCACACGGGCTGTAATGGATTTTACCCCAAATGATTCGGCAATGATTTCTTCCAGGGGGACCAGGTGGATACATGGCAGGCTGGATTCAGGCACAAAGCCCGCGGGCCGGTCTGCAAGGTCGTCTATCCTGTGGTAGACACCCACTGTAAGGGGCTGACTGCATGAGGGGCAGATGCCCCCGAGTCTCTTGGTTTCTTCCGGTGAAAGACATACGTCGCAGTTTCTGTGGCCGTCATAATGGTACTTTCCCTCTTCCGGAAAGAATTCTATGGTTCCTTCAAATCCCCTTTCTGGCTCCTTGACTGCCAGGATTATTTCGCTGTAGGAGGGCCTGCAGGAAAAGATATTGGCTTCCCTGCCAAGCTTCCATGGTGAATGGGCATCGGAATTTGATATGAGGGTATAGGAATCAAGGGCGG
>JALVJO010000117.1 GCA_027028245.1 Deltaproteobacteria bacterium | reverse complement strand
AATACACCGATCCTTGCTCTTCTTCGTCCAGGGACAAACTGGGAACGCTCCCAAATAGCCCGGGCCTGGAAAGCCAAAGGCCCGTCGGCAGATTCTGCTATTTTATCTCAATGGTATAGAGCAGGCTCATTTCACTCTTATCGTCACCGCTTTTCATCTCGAATTCCAGGCCTTTCCAAAGATGATAACGGGCGACTATCTGGGTCCCTTCATCGCCTGTACCGGCTTCAACGCCCAGGGTGAGCCGTTCTGTCACGTCCTGGCCGGCAAATATTCGGGTCTCGGATGAATTTTCACCAGAGCCCTTTACATCCAGGTGGTCCAGGCCCGTAAAGGCAAGAAATTCCTTGGCTGCCAGGTCGGCCCCCGCAATTGCAGCCGTATTCCTGGCAGCCTTTTCAAAGCCTGGATCGTTCTTGGTCTTTCCAGTAATCAGCATGGTGAGGGCGTCCTCGGAACTGATGGAAGGATCTGCGGAATACCCGGATACCTTGATGGCAGAAGCGGACCCGATAACCCGGACTCCTACAGGCTGACCTCCCACGTCCCGGACTGCCAGCAGATTGATACCTGGATTGTCCAGCGGGCCGCCTGCATAGGATATTATGCCTTTTTTTATCTCCAGGTCGTGACCGTATATATGAAACGTGCCATCCTTGATCCTGAGTTCCCCGTGTCCAACAGGTCTTTTACCCGGGATTACCGAAACAGTCAGCCTGCCCACAACGTGGCAGTCCAGGCCGAATCCCCGGAAATGGACCTTGTCCTGGAGCTCGATTTCAATGTTTGCCCTTAAAGGTACAGATGTTTTTTCCCCGTGGGGATTTTCAGTACTGACGATGACAACGTCTTCCGAGGGCTTTTCCACGCCTTCGGGCATCTCCTGCGGAGTTATCTCTGCCTCTGGTATGACTAAAAGGCCCTGTGCAACAACTCCTGCATTTTCCGAATATGAAAGCCTCAGATCCGGACAGATGCGAACCAGTGCATCTGGTATATCAATGATCTTGAAATTGTTTCCCTTGATCTCAAGCCGTGCCGACCACCCCTTCCGTGCATCGGTGTTTATACTTCCGGCAATATTGATCAGATCTTCCCCGCTCTTGAGGCTGCCCTTGACCCTTATGTTTCTGGCCTTTTCCGCAAAAATTTCAAGGAGGGTCTCATCTATATGGATCCCCGCAAGGGGTACATCCAGGCCTGATATCTTTAGCCGGCCACTGCCCTTGACATCAGGATCGCTGATGAGCCCACCCAGAGTGAAATCTGCCGTGAAAATGCCCTCCTTTTCTGTAACAGAGGGGAAAAAGGCGGTCATAAGGCCAAGTTCCCTGGCATCGAGCTTCACGCGCCCCCGAAGCGGCGTCTTTCTTATATCATTTTCAAGGGATTTTCTGGAAAGGACAATACTGGCGTTCAGGCCGTTTTTACCCATGCCGAGATCCAGGTCGGCGCTGAGCATCTTTTCGTCAAGGCGCGCTTCTACCTTTCCTCCCCGGCAGCTTACCCGAACCTGCCGGGAAGCATCTACCCGATAAGTTATGAAGCCTGGAGAAAGAGATAGATCCAGCCTGCCGGTAGGCACCCTGCCCAAGTCAGCATGAAGATCAGCATCCAGTCTTCCCTGCAGCTCTGTAATATCAGCATTCAGAAAGGGCCTGAACCTTTCCAGAGAAAGATTTTTCAGGGAAAAAGAGGCAAGACCGCCTCCCTTTTTCAGCCAGTGCCCCTCAAGGCACAAGCTTGCTTCAAGGTCTTTCAGACAGAGACGGGAGACCTGAACATCTTCCGGCGAGACGGCCATTTCAACCGGCTCCTGGAGCTGCCAGTGGCCGAATTCTTCCAGGTCGAGCTCAAGGCCGGCCAGGACACCTTTCCATTTCCGGGTCTTGATATCAAAGCTGGCCTCATCTGCCTCAAGGGATATTTTTCCAAGGCTGCCGGCTGCATGTGCTGCGAGCTTGTGTTTTGAGAGGGTCCCCCTCAACTGTACGGAAAGATCAGATATGTCCTGGCCGCTGGCAGAAATCCCGTGGCCCTTTAGCTCAAGGAATAAGGGACCGGAATTATCTGCTGAAAGGGTAAAATCCGCGGAAAGCTTTCGGCACCCAAGATCCAAAAGGCTGAAATTTCGGATGCCCAGGCGTCCCCTGGCAGAAGGAAGAGGGCCGTTACCGAAAAGACGCCCGGAACCATGCAGGCTGCCGCGGCCGTCTGGGAAAAGATCCGCCATGTCAGGGACACTGGCTTTCCACGAAAGGTCCCATTTACTGCCTGCAAGGCCCTGGATCTCCAGTTCAGACCTGCCGCACCAAAACTTGAGTCCCTTAATGTTCAACTCATCTGCCAGGAAAGAGGCGCTTGCCCGGCCGTTTACCCTTCTCGTCCTCAGCATGCCGCTGAGCCTGACGAGTTCAACCTGGATATCCGGTATACCACCTTGAAATTTCCCCTGGCTTTCAAGCTCAAAGGCCAGATTGCCGGGCCAGTCAGGATACTTGAGCCCGGGGTTAAGGTCCTGGGCCTGGGCATGGGCCTTCCACCATAAAAAAGGCTTCCAGCCGGCTGTGCCCTTCAGGCTGACCTGCCCGCCAAGAAGACGCGCGTCCGCCCTTTGAATCTGCGCCCTGTCCCATGTGCCGGTTCCTTTCATTTCAAGGCGGACGTAAGGTATATCAGTTCCATTGACACCGGCAGAAAGGGAAAACATGTAATCATCCGGGGTTCCCTCCACAGCAAAAAGGCCGTTATCCGATACATAGCTGGGTATGCCGGAAAGAGGCCAGCGGATGTCCTGCCACCTCCCCGTTGCCCTGAACTTCATGGAAGAAAGGTCCATGGTGGCATTGGCATCAAGCTCCATTACCCCGGGATTGATCCTTCTGAAGGTTTCCTCCTGGGCAGGATGCTCTTTTTCCGCCTTCAAAAGACCCTTGCCGGCAAGAGTAAAATTGCCATCCCGAGCATGCATCTTCTCCCTGCCGGGAGCAAGGCGAATTGCCGCAGAAAGAGCGGCCTGCTTGAGATCTCCCCTGGCAGAAAGAGCGGCCTCTGCACGAAGGGCTTCATCCCCGGAAAGTACTCCGAACCTTTCAAAAAGCCGGTTTGATACATGGCTGACCTGAAATTTTGCCTTCCATTTCAAATCATCAAGGAGGTTTAAGAGCTCTCCACTAATTTCAGCAGCAATGTCACCCTGAAGGGCCTGAAGGAGCTTCAGCTTCTTCATATCTCCTGCCAGTGTCCCTCTTCCCCTGACCGTAATTTCAGGGTCAGGCAGATCTGCAGACCAGTCCATGGTGATATCCAGGGGATATTCTCCGCGGGGAATAAGCCTGCCACTTGAATGAAAAGTGAGTTCCGGCATGAAAAATTCAAAATTTGACAACGCAAGACCGGAATCGTCAAAGAATGCCCTGAGCACCACGCGGTTTATTTCCAGGGGGCCTTCCTGCCCCTTCCTTCCACCCGCCCGTATGCCCTTTATTTCCACGTTATCAAGTGCAACAGAAAGGGGCAGGGCAATATCCGGAAGGTTCAAAGGCCCTGTTGCCTCTTTTTCCCTCGGCCTGGCACGCTCTTCCCCCTGGACAAAACAGACGCCGGCTGCCCTCATATCTTTTACATGAAGCCTGCCGTGGAAAAGCTCTGCCGGAGCCCATACCAGAGAGAATTCATCTGCACTTATTTCAAGGGCACCTTGCCTGTAGCTGACCTTTTCCAGGACCAGGTGTCCCAGGAGTCCGCCTTCTATTTCCCCTACACTCAGTTCTCCGGGGATGAAGCCCCGGCCTTTTTCAAGGACAAGGTTCAGCCCTTCCGGTGTTCCAATCAAAAAGCCGGCTATTCCTGCCACTGCCGCAACCAGCAGCAAAAGCGTAAGGCCGCCCAG
>JALVJO010000116.1 GCA_027028245.1 Deltaproteobacteria bacterium | reverse complement strand
GGACTTCAGCGCCTCCCTGCTGATCTTAAGGGTATTGACCCTGATGGTAACTTGAGGATGCCGGTTATTTTGAAGACAGACGTATACCGCCTTGTTTCTTCCCAGGTGTTTATCCCAGCGCTTTACCATCCAGTGCGGATGGGAGGAAAAAACAGACAGGCAGTTCAAAAATTTCCCTGAACAATTCTCGGCGAAAAATTTTTCGTCTTCCGGGATCACCTTGGTAGAGGAGCTGATTTTTCTCAATACAGCATTTATCAGGCCTCTGGCCCAGGAAAATCCCATTTTTTTTGCCGCCTTTACGGCTTCATCAACCGCGGCAAAAAAGGGGATCCTGGAAAGGAAAATGATCTGGTAGCTTCCGGTCAGAAGGATCATCTGGACTGGAAGAGGAAGGCGGGCCATCCTCTTCAGGTGTTTCTTCAGATGCCACTCCAGAAGCCTTTTCCAGCGAACAGTGCCGAAGACAATCTCCCAGAAAAGGGATAGGTCCTTGCCCTTTATGCCCGTTTTCTTGACATGGGCATCTGAAAGGTCTTTAAGGGGGATCCTCCTTCCTGGTTCTGCGGAAAACCATTCCGAAAGGACTGATGCGGCAAGCAGCCGCGGCCCTGAAGAAGATCCTTGAACCGCCCTTCTTTTTGAATTTCGCCTTTTGTGAACCAACGAGTCTTGTTGAGGGTCAGGCAAACAGCGAGCCTCGGGGAATTTTCCTGCCCCGGAGAAAGGATTCCACATCCAGTCTCTTTTTCCCCGGCCACTGAACCTGCCTGATCCCCAGGACACCCTGGCCACAGGCAACCTCTATGGCCCGGGAAGAGGCTTCTATTACAGTGCCTGGTTCCTGGCCAGCGGCACCGTGGTTATCGAGTACCACCGGGCTGTAAAGCCGCAGACGCTGTCCCTGGTAAAGGGTGTAGGCTCCGGGCCTGGGGTCGAAGGCCCTTATGATGCCGTGAATCCTTTCTGCAGGCTGGGACCAGTCGATGTGATATTGTTCCTTTTTTATGGGAGGCGCATAGGTGATGCCTTCGTCCGGCTGGATTTCTTCCTTTAATGTCCCCTGCTCGAGTTTTGTCAGGGCCTCGGCCAGCAGCCTTGCTCCGAGCTCAGACATACGCCTTACGAGCTGGCCGAAGGTTTCGTCCTCTCCAATTTCAAGAGTACCCTTTAAGAGCATTGGGCCGGTATCCATGCCTGCATCCATCTTCATTATGGTAATGCCGGTTTCCTTTTCACCGTTTATAAGTGCCCATTGGATGGGCGCAGCCCCCCTGTACCTGGGCAGGAGAGAACCATGGATGTTTATGGGCATGATTTTGGGGATATCCAGGAGGGCCTGGGGCAATATCTGGCCGAAGGCGGCCACTACAATAAGATCCGGTTCCAGGGCCTTGAGCCTTTCCAAAAATTCCGGCTCCCTGACTTTTTTGGGCTGGAAAACCTGGATGCCCGCCTCCAGCGCCCTTTCTTTGACTGGTGTGGGCAGGAGTTTTCTGCCTCTGCCCCTGGGCCTGTCAGGCTGGGAAACAACGGCCAGCACCCTGTCTGGACCCTGGATCAAGGTATCCAGGGCCGGCACGGCAAATTCAGGCGTGCCCATGAACACAATTGAGAACCTTTCATCTGGTTTCACTGGCCGGGTGCCTCCTGTTCTGCAGGCCTTATCTTTGCCCACTTTTTACGGAAAAAACTCTTTTTTAACGGGCTGAGTCTGTCCACGAAACAGATGCCGTTAAGATGATCTATTTCATGCTGCAGGCACCTGGAAAGGAGCCCTTCTCCTTCGAGCCGTATTTCCTTTCCATGCCTGTCGTACGCCTTGACTTCAACCCTTGCAGGCCTGGTAACCTTGGCCGAATAATTGGGCACGCTCAGGCATCCCTCTTCGTGTGTGGCGCTGCCCTCGGTTTCGGTAATAACCGGGTTCAGCAATACTACCGGATGGGGTCCTTCTTCGGAAGGTGTGACGTCCATGACCACCACCTGTATGGGACTGCCAACCTGGTTGGCTGCAAGCCCGACTCCTTCTGCCTCGTACATCTTTTTGATCATTCTGTCTATGAAGTCCTGGAGCATGCCGTCAATCTTCTTGACAGGTTCCGCCTTGGCGGCCAGGATTTCATGGGGATATATCAGGATTTTCATCTAAAGCCCTGTGGGATTATTTTTTTCGAATGTTTTTTGATAATTATTACATGATAAAACATAAACGCTGTCAGCTGCACCTGCAAGTTTCAAGGAATGTCAAGGGAAATCGTAAACATTGCGGCAACCAGCCCCATGAAAGGTCAAATCCCATGGACGAAGGACAAGGAAAAAAAGGCAGCAGGTTGAGAATCAGACTTCTCAGACCCGCCTCTGTAGACTTCAGATTTCTTCTGACCAGGAAATATCCAAGGACATCCGCCCTGAATTTTGTCGGGAATCATTACCAGTTGAGCCGGACAGAAAGGCACATGCTGTACAGAAGCGTGTTTACGAGGTCCGAGGCAGGGAAAAGGCGCGCAAAGACCGTAAGGGCGGCAAAACTTTCAGGGCAGCAGCTTGTTGTAGACGGTTATAACTGTTTCATCACCCTGGAAAATGCCATAAGGGATAAACCTCTTGTATTGGCAGATGACGGATTTGTGCGTGATATTGCAATGGTCTTCAGAAGGTTCAGGCAATCCAGCATGACAAAACATGCCTGGGCTGTCATGTCACAGGTTCTTCTACGTTACAGGCCCCGGTTTGTTCATGTCCTTCTGGATGCACCTTACTGTGGAAGCGGAGAGCTTGCTTCAGCCATCAATAAATGGATGCTGGAGGATGGCATTGACGGAAAAGCTCGCACGGTTAAAAAGACAGAAAAGGAAATTGCAGCCATGGAAGGGATAAAGGCTACGGCTGATTCTGTAATCATAGATCATTCCGATGCGGTTTTTGACCTGGCTGGTCATATAATCCGATATGTTCTTAAGAGAAAATTGATAAAGATTTAATCCGCATTGAAACAAGAAAGCGCGCAACATTGAACAGGAGCCTGGGGCGAAGTGATAGGAAAATTGCTATTCAAGCTCTTTGGGCTTGGAGGATTTCCATGCAGCAAAAGGGAGGAAATAGCCCCGGAAGGTATCATTTTTCTGGAAGAAGGCATCAAGGTAACCATAACTCTTAAAGGATATCGGGATGCTGCCAGGTGCTCCTCATGGAAAAGGAGATGGTGCCTTGGCTCTATTGCCATGACCTCCGGGAGGCTTGCAGCCTTTGGTTTCTCATCCAAGCTGCTGGATATCTCATTGGATGACCCCCTGTTCAATCATCTTGAGATTAGGAGTGACGGAACCGATTGCCTGGTAATCGGGTTAAGTTCCTCTCATTTCATAAAAAATTCCACCGGCCGTGTAGAGTACCGTTTCTATTTTCCAAGAGCAGCTGAAAGACTCACACTGCTGACCCATCACTGACAGCCCCATGGTTGCCCGGGAGCCTTTCATCCCAAATTATGCACTTCAAATGCCGAACAAAATGATTTCTTTCCGCCTTGCACCTCTAGCAAACTTACGAGCTGCATAATCCGAGTTTATCAAAGGCCTTGAAGGCACCGTGCCTGGAAATTTTTCGCAGGAAATACCATACAGATTCAGCCTGCCTGTAGGCTGCGGGGATGATCCATCTTGTCAGGCAGGATGGATAGATTCTCTTTCCTGATTGCGGTCCAGGGCTTCTATGGGCCTTCTGAGATGGTGGAGCAGGAAAAGCCCCGGCATGGCCGCCAAGAAGGTAAAAAAGAAAAATGCCGGCCAGCCTACCATGGATACCAGAAGGCCCGAAGGCGGGCCTACAAACACCCTGCCTATTGCGGCCAGGGCTGAAAGTATTGCATACTGTGTGGCACTGAAGCGATGATTGCAAAGAGCCATGAGAAAGGCCACAAATGCAGCCGTGCCCATGCCTCCACATATATTTTCAAGCCCTACGGCGGTTGTCATCATGGCATAGTTTTTCCCCGTCAGTGCAAGGATCATAAAGGCGAGGTTGCTGACTGCCTGAAGGATACCAAAAAGCATGAGGGACCCGTAGAGCCCCATCCTGGTCATCAATGCCCCTCCAGCCATGGCGCCGGCAATAGTGGCTGCCAGTCCCAGGCCCTTGTTGATTGTTCCCACGGCGGTCGGGGAAAATCCAGCCCCCCGGATGAGAAAGGCAGTGGTTAAAGTTCCTGCAAAGGCATCCCCTATCTTGTAGAGGATGATTAGAAGCAGAAAGGACAAAACGGCCTTTTTTGAAAAGAGATCCTTGAGCGGAAGTATCACCGCTTCCTGCATATCCCTCGGAGGGCCCCCGGGAACTGCAGGTTCCGGGGCAGCAAGCGTGAAAAGGGCTGCTCCTGCCATTACTCCTGCCATTACCAGGTAAGTCGTATGCCAGCCGATATGGTCGGCAAGTATGAGTGCCAAGGCCCCTGATACCAGCATGGCGATCCTGTAACCTGTTACTGTCAAGCCTACTCCAAGGCCCCTTTCCTTTTCCTTCAGGCTGTCTGTCCTGTAGGCATCGATTACTATGTCCTGGGAGGCGGAAAAAAATGCCAGTAGGACAGCAGCCGTTCCCAATGCAGCAGCCTGGGAAGATGGATTAAGCCAGGCCATGAAGCCTGTGATCAATACGAGCATTATCTGGCATAAAAGGATCCATCCGCGCCTTCTCCCCATTACCGGAATGTTGAACCTATCCATTACAGGAGACCAGACGAATTTCAGGGTATAGGGGATGCCTACTATTGAAAAAAGTCCTATGGTCCTTATATCCACGCCGGCAACCGTGAGCCACGCCTGCAGTGTTCCGCCGGAGAGTGCAAGAGGCAGACCTGAAGCAAAACCCATGGGGAACATCAGCGCCAGGGCAGTTGAGATTTTTAAGCCTTTTATCTTCATGGTTTTTCAGGGGGTGTTTTGTCCCTGCATGCAGGACAGGAACAGGACAAGAATACCTTGCTCCTGTATGATTGAACATATTAAAATGAAACTGCCGGCATGACATGCCGGATGAGATGAGTATCAATCAAACACAAGGAGATTCCAAATGTCGGACTGCCTTTTTTGCAAAATGGTTTCGGGAGAGATTAAGCCGGATGTTGTCTACGAGGATGAACATGTCCTTGCCTTCAGGGATATCAACCCGCAAGGCCCGGTGCATGTGCTTATTATTCCCAAGGAGCATATTTCCACGCTTAATGAGCTCGAAGAGGAACATGCAGAGCTCATGGGAAGGATGTTTCTAACTGCAAAAAAGATTGCAGAAATGGAAAATATGGCTGAAAACGGCTACCGTACCGTAATAAACTGCAACCGGCACGGGGGGCAGGAGGTCTATCATATTCATCTGCATGTCATAGGCGGCCGGCAGATGACCTGGCCTCCTGGCTGAAAAAGAGAGCATTGCCAGCTTGTCCCTCATTTGTGGGGTGTTTCTTGAAAGGCTTCACCACAGGGAAGCCAACTTAAGCCGCAGGCAAGCCGCTGAGATTGGCCATGTCTGTATTCGAGAAGAATTTGAAATCTGCAAAGCGGCTGGTGAAACTTGAAAGAAATGCCCGTTAGCGCTCACAGGATACCGCATCTGTCCCGCGATACCGCGGGATCGGGCGCTTGAAGTACAGGGAGTACGACTGCGCGCCCGCCGCCTTACATCTGCGGCACCCTGCAAGCGCTAACAAAATGGGAACATATACAGTAAAACTCATTGGAACCTGTGATCAGTTACAAATGCGCCGATCCCTGCCATTCCTCGTCCAGGGACAAACTGGGAATGCTCTCAGCTGAAAAATACTTTTTAGTCCCGCCTTTGCGAACAGAGAAAATATAAACAATAACGCGCAAATAGCCGTCTTTGGGCTGCATCCGGCCTCTATTGACGCCTCTTTTGTGCAAGTTTATAGTGCGCCAGTTTCTGGAAAAAGAGCTGCAGGATGTCTGCAAATGCCAAACCTGCCAGTGCTCTAAAAAGAGTGAGAGGAACTTGATGAAGGCTTTAATAGCCCTTGAAGATGGACGCATCTTTGAAGGGCAATCTTTTACAGGTCACGGAGAAATTCAGGGAGAACTGGTATTCAACACCAGCATGACAGGTTACCAGGAAATCCTGACCGATCCCTCCTACAAGGGCCAGATTGTTACCATGACCTATCCCCTGATAGGCAACTACGGGGTTAATCCTGAAGATGAGGAGTCCCTTGATATCCACATGAGTGGTTTCGTGCTCAGGGAATACGAGGCTGATTACAGCAACTGGCGTGCCACAGGGGATCTTGCAGGCTATCTGAAAAAACACGGCGTCCTCGGAATAGACCAGGTAGATACCAGGGCTGTGACCAGGCATATCAGGCTTGCTGGTGCCATGAGGGCAGTGATATCCACCACAGACCTTGATCCAGAAAGCCTTGTCCAGAAGGCAAAGGCTGTCCCCAGCCTTGTGGACAGGGATCTTGCCTCGGAAGTCTCCTGCAGCAGGCCTTACATTTGGGAAAAGGGCAGGATCCTGGAACTGGACGACCTTTCTCCGGACCGCCTGGCAAGGCTTGATTCCTGGCAGGAATCAAGGCACCGGGTGGCAATAATAGACTGCGGACTGAAATTCAATCAGCTTAGACTCTTGGCCAGGAGAAGCTGCCAATGCGTGGTATTTCCTGCGTCCGTCCAGGCGGAACAGCTTCTTGCATGCAAACCGGATGGAATATTTCTTTCAAACGGCCCGGGAGATCCTGCAGCTGTCAAGCATGTCATAGAAACTGCCCGCAGCCTTGTGGGGAAGAAGCCTCTATTCGGAATCTGCCTGGGGCACCAGATCCTTTCCCTGGCACTTGGGGGCAGGACCTACAAGTTGAAATTCGGCCACAGGGGCGGCAATCAGCCTGTGAAGGATCTCGAAACGGGACGGATAGAAATAACAGCCCAGAATCACGGTTTTGCCGTGGATGAATCCTCGCTTCCTTCCAGCGTGGAGGTTACCCACATCAATCTCAATGACCATACAGTTGAAGGCATACGTCACAAAGATCTGCCTGCATTTTCCGTTCAGTACCATCCGGAAAACGCACCCGGCCCCCATGATTCAGAGTATTTATTCGACCGTTTTGTCTCCCTGATGGCCGCTTAACAATATAGATTCCAGGGTTCATAAATGCCGAAAAGAACAGATCTCAAGAAGATTCTCATAATAGGTTCAGGGCCCATTGTTATCGGGCAGGCCTGTGAATTTGATTATTCAGGCACGCAGGCCTGCAAGGCACTGAAGGAAGAAGGCTTCGAGGTAGTGCTGGTAAATTCCAATCCGGCCACCATCATGACAGATCCCGAGGTGGCGGACAGGACATATGTGGAACCCATAACCCCGGAGGTAGTAAAAAAGATACTGGAAAAAGAGCGTCCTGACGCAATTCTTCCCACCCTGGGAGGCCAGACAGGCCTCAACACAGCGGTGGCAGTAGCAGATTCCGGCATCCTGGAAAAGCTCGGGATAGAAATGATCGGAGCCAGCCGCGAAGTGATTCACAAGGCAGAGGACAGGGAGAAATTCCGGGAGGCCATGGAGAATATAGGCCTTCGGATTCCAAGAAGTGCCATAGTTCATTCCATGGAAGAAGCCGTGAAGGCCGCCTCCTCCATAGGCTTTCCTGTAATAGTGAGGCCGTCTTTCACACTTGGAGGAAGCGGCGGCGGAATTGCTTACAACATGGATGATCTCAAGGACATCTGCAGACAGGGTCTTGATCTGAGCATGATCCATGAGGTGATGCTGGAAGAGTCGGTCATAGGCTGGAAGGAATTTGAACTGGAGGTGATGAGGGACAAGAAGGACAATGTGGTAATCGTCTGCAGCATAGAAAACCTGGATCCCATGGGCATTCATACGGGTGACAGCATCACGGTTGCCCCGGTCCAGACCCTCACTGACCGCGAGTACCAGTTTCTGAGGGATGCCTCCCTGGCCATTATCAGGGAAATAGGCGTTGAAACAGGCGGCTCCAATATCCAGTTTGCCGTAAACCCTGACAACGGTGAAGTCGTGGTAATAGAGATGAATCCCAGGGTATCCCGTTCATCCGCACTGGCATCCAAGGCCACGGGTTTCCCCATTGCCAAGATTGCTGCAAAGCTGGCCGTAGGCTATACCCTGGACGAGATACCAAACGATATAACCAGGGAAACCATGGCTTCCTTCGAGCCCACAATAGACTACTGCGTGGTCAAGATCCCCAGGTGGACCTTTGAAAAATTCCAGGAAGCCGAAGATTACCTGACCACGTCCATGAAAAGCGTGGGCGAAACCATGGCAATAGGCCGCACATTCAGGGAAGCCCTGCAGAAGGGGCTTCGTTCCCTGGAAATAGGCCGTTTCGGCCTGGGTTTCGACGGCAAAGACCCCTGGCAGAAGGCAGGAGCACTTCCGGAAATCGACGATGTGGAAAACAAGCTCCGTATTCCCAACTCCCAGCGGATCTTTTACATCCCCCTGGCACTTGATATGGGCATGTCCATCAGGGATGTATGCACTATTACAGGGATAGATCCGTGGTTCATTTACCAGATCGACAGGCTGAGAAGGGCTGGAAACGAAATAAAGGACAAGGGCAGGGCAGCCCTTCAGGACATGCGTTCCCTCAAGAGGGAAGGCTTTTCAGATTTCCAGATAGCACATCTTACAGGCAGCACTGCTGACGAGATCAGAAAGCTCCGCATGGAACAAGGCCTAAAGCCCGTCTACAAGCTGGTGGATACCTGTGCTGCGGAATTTGAGGCATACACGCCCTATTATTACTCTACCTATGAGACGGAAGACGAGGCACGTCCCAGCAGCGGCCGGAGAAAGGTAATGATACTCGGCGGCGGTCCCAACAGGATAGGACAGGGGATAGAGTTTGACTACTGCTGCGTTCATGCATCTTTTGCCCTGAAGGAAGAGGGCATTGAAAGCATCATGGTGAATTCCAATCCGGAAACCGTCTCCACGGATTACGATACCTCTGACAAACTCTATTTTGAACCACTCACCCTGGAGGATGTACTCCACATAGTAGAAACCGAAAGGCCCGACGGGCTGATAGTACAGTTTGGAGGCCAGACACCCCTGAACCTGGCTGTTCCCCTTGAAAAGGCAGGCGCAAGGATCCTTGGGACAAGTCCTGCCAGTATAGACATGGCTGAAGACAGAAAGAGCTTTCAGAAGATGCTCAACAAGCTCGGACTGGTGCAGCCTGCCAATGGAACTGCCTACAACCTGGAAGAAGCCCTGTCTGTGGCAGATGAGATAGGATACCCGGTGGTGGTAAGACCCTCCTACGTCCTGGGTGGCAGGGCCATGAGGATAGTCTACGACCCTGATGGGCTCAGGGAGTTCATGCAGGAGGCAGTGGATGTCTCCGAGGGGCATCCTGTTCTCATAGACAAGTTCCTCCAGGAAGCAATTGAAATAGACGTGGATGCCATATCCGACGGAGAGATGACGGTCATAGGTGGAATCATGGAACATGTTGAGGAGGCAGGTATCCATTCCGGGGATTCCGCCTGCGTGCTTCCGCCCCACAGGCTTGAAAGCAGTATGCTGGACAGGATCAAGGACGCCACAAGGGCAATGGCCGGAGAACTTAAGGTCGTCGGGCTCATGAACGTCCAGTACGCGGTCAAGGATGACGAGCTTTATGTGCTCGAGGTGAATCCCAGGGCATCAAGGACAGTGCCCTTTGTGAGCAAGGCCACGGGCATCCCGTTGGCCAAGCTTGCAACCAAGGTGATGGTGGGCAGAAAGCTCAAGGATCTTGGGTTTACAAAGGAGCTGGAGCCAGGATACGTATCCGTTAAGGAATCGGTCTTTCCATTCAGGAAGTTTCCGGGGGTGGACATTATTCTAGGGCCAGAGATGAAATCCACCGGCGAGGTCATGGGTATAGACAGCAGCGTGGGTATGGCCTTTGCCAAGAGCCAGTTTGCAGCAGGCCTCAGCCTTCCAACCAGCGGAACGGCTTTTTTGAGTATCCGAAAGGGCGACAAACAGGCAATTCTCGATACGGCAAAGATCTTGAAAAGGGAGGGATTCACAATACTTGCCACCAGCGGAACGGCGGAATTTCTGAAAAACCACGGGGTGGACTGCGCAACGGTCTTGAAGTTTTCGGAAGGCCGGCCCAACGTGGTGGACCTCATGAAGAACGGGGAAATCGACCTTGTAATCAACACTCCCAGCGGGAAAAAACGCACCCTTTCCGATGCCTATCACCTCAGACGTACAGCCCTTGAATTCGAGATCCCCTATTTTACAACGGTTGCCGGGGCAAGGGCAATGGTTCAGGCCATCCTGGCCCTTAAACAGCAAGAGCTTGATGTAAAGCCACTCCAGGAATACTATTCAAAATACAATGAACCATCTTCCTAATGACAGCAATCCCCCTGACTGCAGCAGGTTTTGGCAGCATAGACGCTATGCAGGCGGCCCCAAGGAAGAATGCGGGGTCTTTGGAATTTACGGACACGAGGATGCGGTAAACCTAACGTACTTCGGCCTGTACGCCCTCCAGCACCGGGGCCAGGAAAGCGCCGGCATTGTTTCCTCTGACGGCAAAAATGTCTACGAATACAAGTCAATGGGGCTGGTCAGTGAGGTTTTTCAGGAATCCCGGCTAAGGGATCTCAAGGGACACCTTGCAGTGGGACATGTGCGCTATTCAACCACAGGTTCCTCAGTACTCCAGAACGCCCAGCCTTTTTGCGTAAATCACGCAGGCTGTACTCTGGCAGTGGCCCATAACGGCAACCTTGTCAATGCCCACCAGATAAGGGCAGAGCTGGAGTCCTACGGGTCTATTTTCCAGACCACAATGGACAGCGAGATAATCGTGCACCTGCTTGCCAAATACTGGAGAAAGGGCATGGATGAGGCTATTTACCAGACCATGAACCTTATAAAGGGGGCCTATTCTGTCCTGATGCTCACGGAGAAGGCCTTGATAGGTTTTCGTGACCCTCTGGGCTTCAGACCCCTGTGTATAGGACGCATGAAAAACGGGGCCTATGTGCTGGCCTCTGAAACCTGCGCCCTGGATCTCATTCAGGCAAAATTTGTAAGGGACGTGGAACGGGGCGAGGTGGTAATCATAGATGAAAACGGACTTCGCTCCTTTGCTGCGGTTCAGGCAGAGAAACGGGCTAACTGCATCTTTGAATTCATCTATTTTGCAAGGCCCGACAGCAATATTTTCGGCCGAAACGTGTACACCTTCAGGAAGGCCCTTGGAGCAGCCCTTATAAAGGAAATCACGGTTGATGCAGATTTTGTTATGCCCTTTCCAGATTCAGGAAACTACGCGGCTGTTGGTTATGCACAGGCAGCCGGAATGCCCCTGGAACTTGCAGTTATCAGGAATCATTACGTGGGCAGGACCTTTATACAGCCCAGCCAGTCCATGAGAGATTTCGGGGTAAGGATAAAGCTCAACCCGGTTAAAGATATCATAAGGGGCAAGAAGGTGGTTATAATGGAGGATTCCATAATCCGGGGCACCACCAGCCGTACCAGGATCAAGGCAATCAGGGATGCTGGGGCCAGAGAGATCTCCATGCTGGTAAGCTGCCCGCCCACAAGGTATCCCTGCTTTTACGGCATAGATTTTTCTACAAAGGGAGAACTCATTGCAGCCAGGCAGAGCGTTGAGGAAATAAGGGCCTTTTTAGGCCTTGACGCCCTTCATTATTTGAGCCTTGAGGCAATGGTAGAGGCATCCGGGGCCAATTCAGACCGTTTCTGCATGGCATGTTTCAATGGAAAATATCCTACCGGCATTAACGAGCACGTGGGGAAATTCAGTCTTGAGTAGTGGAGCATCCTCTGTAGTCCAGGCAGGTCAGGAAGCCATATCCATTGAGATCCAGGGGCTTGAAAGGCTCAGGGACAGGCTGGACTCCAATTTTGAAAAGGCAGTCCGCCTGATCCTTGATACCAGGGGCAGGGTAATAGTTACCGGCATTGGCAAATCCGGCCTGGTTGGGAGAAAAATAGCTGCCACCCTGGCCAGCACCGGCACGCCTGCGATCTTTCTTCATCCAGTGGAAGCCATGCACGGGGACCTGGGTATGGTTATGGCTGGAGACGTAATCATAGCCATTTCCAACAGCGGAGAAACGGCAGAGCTGAATGCACTCCTTCCTGCCTTTCGTGAGAGGAAGATCCCTGTCATAGTGTTTACAGGGAACCAGGATTCCTCCCTTGCACGGGCTGGAACATGCGTTGTGGATACAGGGGTGGACAGGGAGGCATGCTCCCTGGGGCTTGCACCCACTGCCAGCACCACCGCGGCCCTGGCCGCAGGAGATGCCCTGGCAGTGGTCCTGTTGAAGCTTCGCCATTTCAGCGAAAAGGATTTCAGGAGGAATCATCCCCTGGGAACCCTGGGGGAAAGGCTCAAGGTCTCGGTAAGACAGGTGATGCTGACGGGAAGCTCGGTGCCAGTGGTGAGAGCCGGTAGTCCCATGGGAGAGGTCATAGAGGAAATAGACAGGAAGAGACTTGGCGCAGCCCTGGTGCTTGACCGAGAAGAAATGCTGACTGGTATTGTTACGGACGGAGATCTCAGAAGGGCGATGCTTCGCTATCCTGACCTAAGGAAACTGCCTGTTGAAAATATCATGACGAAAAACCCCAAAAGCGTCATGCCGGATGCCATGGCTGCCGATGCCCTGGCAATCATGGAAAATCATCTTATTACCGTACTGCCCGTAGTAGGAGCGCGGGGGAGGCTCGAAGGGATTGTGCACCTGCATGATCTCTTAGGCAAGGGACAATTCAAATTTATAGTCTGACAAACTGGATTAAATAAAATTATTATAATCTGATTTCGCTTAAGGCTTTAAACCAAGGAGCAAATTAAATGGCAAGAGGATTAAACAAGGTCATGTTGATAGGAAGGCTGGGATCAGATCCTGAAATCAGGTACACCCAGGACGGCACTCCTGTGGCAAATTTCAGTCTGGCAACCGATTCTCCCATAAAAAGAGGGGATCAATGGGAAACAGAAACTGAGTGGCATAGGATCGTGGCATGGAGAAGGCTTGCTGAAATATGCAGTGAATATCTGAGCAAAGGCAGGCTTATTTATGTTGAAGGAAGACTCAGAACAAGATCCTGGGAAGATCGGGACGGTAACAAGCGCTGGACCACGGAAATTATAGCCAGAGACATCCAGATGCTTGAATCAAAGACATCGGCAGGAGAGAGCAGTGACGATCTTCAGCCTCCTGAGCCGCCCATCGAGGACGATGTACCCTTTTAGGAAAGCAGGTTTTCCAGCATCCGCTTGATTTTTTTAGTTTACCTGCTTATGCACGAAATAGGTGCAGTCCATCACTGGTAGATTCAGCAGGGCTGCCACCTGGCAGGCCTGCCGCAACATGCACTGCTGGCATATTGTTGTCCTGGACAGGGTGAAATCAAACTTCAAGTCAGATGCTGTAGGTTTAACCCTTCGTTCTGTTCTGCATTTCTGTATGTTTTTGCAGTCAGCATGCGCCAGTTCCAAACTCATGTTTTCTCCTGGTATTTTAGATAGTTAATTTAGCTTCCGAGCTTTTTGCAAACCACTGATCAAATTCACCATTTATCCTTACAATTGCAACATCTCTGCCAATTAGTGAGCTTAAACTTATTTGATGCAATTCATCATGAGAAAACTTTTTCCTTTAAAGCGGAAAATTTTTTCTTATGTTGCAAAAAAACACAATAAATAAACTGTCTTAGGGGGTTAATGAGGGCAAAAATCATTTTGAACCAGGCACGATAATTGTAATTAATACTACCAGCGAGGCTTTTTTGAGGGGAGAAGAAAAGAGTTTCCTGGGAGAATGCTGGAAGTTGTTTCAGTCGGGCTGATTCCAGGGCTGAGCTCTGTTATCTAGGGGAGAAGAAATGTGTCAGGACGCGTATTAATCTGCAGGCTGCATGACAGACTTCTCATGGAAGTTCCCCTGGGGATAGCTGCCTGGATACTGCTTCTTTGGGTACTGTCATTTTTTGATTACTATCTTACGGTTTACCAGGTGTGCATGGGAGCAGTCGAGATAAATCCCATCCTTGCCCCCCTCTTTAACAGCCATCGATACATGGCCGCTCTCGCAGTTAAAATGCTCCTTACCTTCCCGGGCATATGTATCCTCTCACTGTATCACAACAGGCCTGCAGCAAGCAGGGCACTGCCATTGGTAGTCCTTGTATATATCGGGCTTCTTGTTTATCATGTCCTGAATCTATTCATCTAGGCAGCCCGTATTCCTCGACTGCCTTCTTTAAAGAAGGGATATGAAATCTATCAAAACCAGGCCTGGCTGCAGGTTCCCCCTGGGTGCTACCTGTGAATCTGATGGTGTAAATTTCAGCATGTTTTCAAGGCATGCATCCAGGGTGGAACTGCTCCTTTATGAAACCGTCGATGCTCCAAGCCCATGCGGGGTTCTGAACCTTGACCCGGAAATCAACAGGGATTTTTTTTTCTGGAACATATTCGTAGAAGGCGCCACTGCCGGGATGGCTTATACCTGGCGCGCCGACGGCCCGGATGACACTGCTGTTTCAGGTTTCCGCTTTCATCCTGATAGACAGTTGCTGGATCCATGTGCCCGCATAGTCTTTGACGATTTCTGGGACCGTGAGCGTGCCAAGGCGGACCCTAATGCCGAGCCCTTAAGGGCGGTCGTTCCGGCACCCCTGGATGATTATGACTGGGAAGGCGTAGAAATGCCGGATCATGCACCTAACAGGTCCATAATTTATGAGATGCATGTCCGTGGCTTTACCAGGCACTACAGCTCTGGCGTTTCCAAACCCGGCACGTTTTCCGGCATAGTAGAGAAAATTCCATATTTAAAAGAACTCGGAATCACCCACATAGAACTTCTGCCCATAATGGCCTTTGACGAACAGGACGTGCCAAGGGGGGTAAGGGAATTAGGCTTGAAAAATTACTGGGGCTACAGCACCCACAGCTACTTTGCCCTTCACCCCTCTTACTTTGTGGAGCCCTGGAAAGCCGGCTGCCTGGATGAATTTCGGGACATGGTCAAAGAATTCCACAAGGCCGGCATAGGGATCATAATGGACGTGGTCTTCAACCATACTGCAGAAGGAGGAGAGGACGGGCCCATTATCAATTTCAAGGGGCTTTCAAACCGGGAATTTTACCACCTGGATCCTCAGGATCGGCGAAAATACAAGGACTTTACCGGGTGTGGCAATACGGTAAACTGCAATCATCCCCAGGTAACATTTTTTATAATAGAATGCCTTGAGTACTGGATCCGCTATTTTCACATAGACGGTTTCAGGTTTGATCTTGCCAGTGTCATGGCCAGGGGCGAGGACGGCAAGCCCATGCATCATGCGCCTGTGATATGGAGCCTGGAATTCTGTCACGGGATATCAAGTGCCGGGCTCATTGCAGAGGCATGGGATGCAGGCGGGCTTTACCAGGTAGGCGGTTTCCCAGGATATAGATGGCAGGAATGGAACGGACGTTACAGGGACGTGGTCCGAAGATTTGTCAGGGGAGATAGGGGCCTCATCGGGGAAATGGCTACAAGGCTTGCCGGCAGCAGCGACCTCTACCAGCCCGGAGGGAGACATCCCTTCAACAGTATAAATTTCGTGACATGCCATGATGGTTTTACCCTCAATGACCTGGTGAGCTATGCGAAAAAGCATAACGAGGCAAACGGGGAAGAAAACCGGGACGGCACTGACGAAAATTTCAGCTGCAACTATGGTGTCGAGGGAGAAACTGAAGACCGGGCTATATCGGCACTGAGATTCAGACAGGCAAAAAATTTCATGGCCCTGCTTTTTCTTTCGCAGGGCGTGCCCATGATCCTGTCTGGAGATGAAGTTCTGCGCACCCAGAAGGGCAACAACAACTGCTGGTGCCAGGACAACGAGCTCAGCTGGATGGACTGGAGTCTCATGAAAAAAAATGCGGAGATGCTTCGCTTTACCCGTGAAATCATAGCCTTTAGAAGGCGGCATCCCTGTCTCATGAGGAGGCACTTTCTCACAGGGGAGCGAAGGGATGGTTTGGAAATGCCGGATATCTCCTGGCACGGCACAGAGCTGTTCAGGCCCCCCTGGGATGACCCGCAGGCGCGGCATCTTGCCTTCACGCTTTCCAGGGCAGAACGCGACGAAGAAGACATCCACGTCATGATAAACATGGAAGAAGATCAGGAACTGGAAATGGAACTGCCCCGGCTTGGCCAAGGGCACTGGCATCTGGCCGTCGATACCTTCAGGCCCATGCCCCATGATATTATCAGCCCTGAAAGGCAGAAGCCCTTTTCAGAAGACGGGTACATAGTAAAGCCCAGGAGCATAGCAGTGTTTGAACGCCGACTATCTCGGTGATCTTCAGGCATGCCCCCTTACCTTTAACTATTGCCTAGCTGTTTTGTTGCATGTCACCCACGAACTATTCTAACAAAATGTCTTTTTCAGGTATCTGAAGTGCATAACCTGGATAAACGAATACCATAGCTTCCATGTTCTGGTTTCCCCTGGCCCTTTCAGCGGCATTTTTTACCGCAGCCAGTGATGCGTTGACAAAGGCATATCTCAGGCCCCTTGGCACCTTAAAAATGGCCGTGGGCAGAGTGGTGGCCCCGGTTTTGTTTCTTCTGCCCTTGATCCTTGTTCAGAATTGGCCCCAGCTTGATATCACCTTCTGGAAAACAGTGGCAGTTCTCCTTCCGCTTGAGACCCTGGCCCTTATCCTCTATATGGAAGCCCTGCGCGTGTCGCCCCTTTCCCTCACTGTCCCATTCCTGGCCTTTACTCCCGCCTTCATGATTCTCACCGGTTCCCTGATCCTCGGCGAAGAACTGGACATTAAGGGCATGCTTGGAATCTTCATGATAGTAGCTGGCAGTTACAGCCTCCACCTGGAAGGTTTAAAGTCAGGTATTTGGGCACCTTTTGCTGCTGTAATTCATGAACGCGGTTCTGTCCTTATGCTGGCAGTGGCCTTTTTGTACTCGATAACTTCGGTTCTTGGAAAACTGGCCATCATGCATTCCAATCCATTCTTCTTTGCCGCATTTTATTTTATTGTCCACGGTCTCTTCGCTGGTACTGTCCTTTCGGTCTTTTTCAGGGTTTATCCATGGCAGGTAATCCGGGAAAGCCCCAAGGGTGTATTGTGGGTGGGAACAGCCCAGACTGCCATGGTGATCTGTCACATGCTGGCAATCAGCATGGCACCTGCCGCCTACATGATAGCGGTCAAAAGACTGAGTGTGCTTTTTGGGGTATTGATGGGATGTCTTTTTTTCAGGGAGGAAAATCTCCTGGGAAGACTTTTCGGCGCCGGTCTGATGGTGGCAGGGGTGTTTCTTATAGTCTGTCACCATGACATGCCGGGTTGAGAAAGATATTTCAGGCAAATGGATAGGGACAGTGGGTGGCGGAAGCGCATGGGAATCGAACCCACCTACGGGGCTTCTCACCCCGTACACCGGATTTGAAGTCCGGGAGGGCCACCAGTGCCCTTTCCGCTTCCGCAGATAATACTTATCCGGAAAGAAGTATATCAGGATAACATATTTGGAGAAAAAATACAGCCCGGTCAGCTGAGACAGCTATTTCAGAGGGGGTTGTTGGGCGCCTGCCGCACCTTTTGTGATCTTCTCTGCATCCTTTTCCCTTTCCTCACTGATAGTCTGGCGGAGTGCCTTTTTCTGCTCTATCACGTTTTCCCGCTGATATCTGTGGCCGAAATTGCCAATGGGCCTTTGAAAGGTAAACCAGGCAGGATATTCTACCAGCTGCTGTCTTGCCGTATCTGCACTGTCAGAAGGCAGGGTAAAGGGCAGGGTTATTACGTAGAAGACCGAGCCCACAACCGTGGAAACAAGACCTAATGGTCTTACGAGTACGCCGTCAGCCATGACGGTGACCGGATCCGGAGACGTGCGGTATTTGTCAGGAGCGGCCAGAGCAGACCTTGGGCAAGTGACTGATGCGGAAATTGCAAAAAACAAGATGGTTCTAATCATCAGGTATCTAATTGCGGCCATATCGCTCTCCTGTTTCTAAGTTGTGTGTTGAACCTGATTCTGTCTGTATTTCCAAGGTAAATAAATAAGGGATGAGTTGCAAGAAAATTGAAAACAGGGGATTTTCTTTCAGTAAAACGGATTATAGGAAAGGCCATTAAACAGGGGATTTTCTCTGGCGCAGCCCTTGCTGCAGGAAGGGCTGAAAATCCGCAACAAACCCTTCGGATTTACATGGGAAAAAGGACCTTTGCGCCCTGGTCCGGAGCTATAAGCAATAATTCCGTTTTTGATCTGGCCTCTCTTACAAAGCCCCTGATTACTGCCCTGGCCTGCATGATAATAGAGGAAAAAACAGGGCATTTCCTTGAAGAGGCTCTTCCCTCCTTTTTTGAACATGTTCCAGATGACAAGGCGGGTATCACCGTGCGGCTTCTGCTCTGTCACGCCTCTGGATTTTCTGCACATGAGAAATTTTATGATATGCCCGCTTTTTATTTGCCGGAAAAGGAAATAGAAAGAATCGACGCAGTATCCGATCTCATCCTTTCCATGCCCCTTGCGGAAAGCCCGGGCACAAAAGCAGTTTATAGCGATCTCGGTTATATCCTCCTTGGGCATATTATAAAAAAGATGACGGGGCGGGAGCCATACGAGTTTGTTCAGCAAAAGATATTCATGCCCCAGAATATACAGGGTCTTTTCTGGAAGGGATATCCGGCATTTCCCAGGGATCTAGTTGTCCCGTCCGGTTTCTGCAGGTTCAGAAAGAGGATGCTGGCAGGCGAGGTAAATGATGCAAATGCCTGGTTCCTGGGAGGAAGGGCGGGTCATGCCGGACTTTTTGGAACACTTGAGGCCGTGGAGGCTCTGATATCAAGTTTTCTGCAGGGCTATCTCCACGGCAGCTCAGGCCTGCCTGTCTCCATGGAGACGCTAACAAAATTTTTTCAGCCGGCAAGAATCCCTCCCGACAGCACATGGGCCCTGGGTTTTGATACTCCTTCCAAGACAGGATCTACAGCTGGAAGGTTTTTTTCTTCCAATAGTGTCGGGCACCTGGGATATACCGGCACGTCTTTCTGGATAGACCTGCAGGAAGGCGTTTACATAATTTTTCTGTCCAACCGCACGTTTCCCTTTGACACCAGGGCCTCGCAAAGTCAGATGAAGGCCTTTCGCCAGAAGCTTCATGACAATGTAAGGCGGATAATGCTGGTCTGATGCCTTGCATCGAGGCCTGGAAGGGGAGCATTTCCAGTTTGTCCCCGGACGAGGAATGGCGAGGAAGGGCAAGAATCGGCGCATTTCTTTCAAGGTTCACCAAGCCGCTGTGCAGATTTCAAATTCTTCTCGAATACAGACATGGCCACTCTCAGCGGCTTGACTGCGGCTGAAGTTGGCTTCCTTGTGGTGAAACCTTTCAAGAAACACCTCTTCCTTGCCCATGGCACAAAATGAAGACAAACTGGGACAGATACGTCGGCCGTATCTGTCCATGAAGGCAGCCGGGGTTGCAGTTGACATGGCCGATAATGATACTTATTGATACTTTATAAGGTTAGGTTGTTCCCAAACGTTAAACTTTTTTGGAAACACAATGAATTCCCGACAGGCACAAAAAGTTCTTTCAAGCCTTTTTCCCAAAAATTCCTCCATACCTTGTAAAATTACTCTCTGGGACGGACAGGAAATGTATTTCGGCAGGGGAGAGCCCAGATTCACCCTCAAAATAACTGATCCGGAAACCTTTGAAGCAATTCTTACCCGTCCTGCTCTTTCATTCGGAGAGGCCTATGTCAATGGAAAAGTAAGTATTGACGGAAATCTCCAGGACGTGCTGGAATGGATTTACCTGAACAGGGCCGAGGAAAAACTTGATCCCGGACAGAAAGCCAGGATATTCCTCCTGAGCCTCAAGAGAAAGGCCGGTCTCAAGGAGACCAAGAGAGATGTTCAGTACCATTATGACCAGGGTAATGCCTTTTACAAGCTCTGGCTGGATAGGGGCATGAATTATTCATGTGCCTTTTTTACGCGGAAAGATCAAAGTCTGGAAGAGGCCCAGGAAAACAAGATTGCACGGTCTCTCAAAAAACTCAGGCTGAGTCCCGGCCAGAAGCTGTTGGACATAGGCTGCGGATGGGGGAGCCTGATTATAGAGGCTGCCAAGAACTACGGCGTCAAGGCAGTAGGTCTTACCCTTTCCCGGGAACAATACAGCCTTGGAAGACAAAGGATTCTTGAACACGGCCTTTCCGGCAGGGCCGAGATAAGGCTGCAAGACTATAGGGAAATCCCCCGGGAAGAACTCGGGACCTTTGACAGAATAGTTTCCATTGGCATGTTTGAACACGTGGGCAGGGAAAATATCCCTGTTTTTTTTGAGCAGGCATCCCGTCTCTTGAAGAATAAGGGCATATTCCTCCTTCATACTATTGGGCGCACCAAATACGAGGACATGGATCCATGGCTTACAAAATATATCTTTCCCGGAACTTATCTCCCATCAATGGGAGAGCTCGTGGAAACTGCCCAGTCCTGCGGTTTCGATTTTGTAGATATTGAAAACCTGCGGCAGCATTATGACAGGACATTGGGGGAATGGGCCAGACGCTTTGAGAAGAACCTGGAGACAATCCGAAAACAGGCTGATGAGAGATTCATCAGGATGTGGAGATTCTATCTCTACAGCTGTCAGATGGCATTCAGATACAATCCCCTCCATGTATTCCAGATCCTTTTTTCACTGGGCAGGAGAAACGACTGGCCGCTGGTAAGGGAGGAGCTGTACTGCTGACAAACCCGCGGCTGGGCTGCACCTACAATATTGGGCAGCTTTGGGCCCTATCCTCTGGAGCAGCCTCTTGCCTGCACACAAAATCATCCATTGGATAAAAGAAATCTCTGTACAAACATGGTGCGGAAAAAATCTGCCTTGCCCAAGGTATGAGGCTTGCAGGGGAGCCAAAGATACGGAGAGGGAAGGGGTTTAAGCTGGATTCGGGGCGGATATACAATCTTTGACACCTGGCAGTTACCTGATGGGCCGCCGGATTGAGGCCTCAGCGAATCTATTATCGTCTCTTCCATTTCATTAACGTATGAGACGGCTAGATCCAGCATTGGTCTAATTACAGAAAGAGTCCCATCCCTGCATTCTCCCAGGACAACAGGCCCCCATCGTCTTTGCAGAAATCCTGCCATCCAAAGCCCCGGGTACTTTGTGCCGGTGATCTTGTCAGCCATGGTGAGGGCATTTTCAGGCGGCATTTCATCTGAGTCAGCCCATTTATCTGTTAAATCCTCTATCTCGCTGCTTCCTTGTACTGCAAGAAATTTCCAGTCTTCCAGGTCCGGCCTGTCAAGTCTCATGAGATCTCTGCCAAGATCAAGACCCTGCCACACTGCATGACATGCAGCACAGTCCACCCTGGAAAAATCCCCAGACCTATGCCCTATGATCCTGCTATCCGGCACGTGGCAGTTAAGACAAAGGTTTTTCCCTGGATCTTGCTGGTTTTTCCCAGGATGAAAAGGTCCTTTGTCATGGCAGTCAAGGCAGGTCATTCCCGCCTTCTTATGCAGGTCAGGCCCCATAGAGATCCATTCAACCCCATAAGGCCTTTTAATATGTTTGCCCCTTAGAAGGGGAGCCCGGAAGTCCTCAGGGTAGTCCTTTTCAAAACGGCCTTCATAATCCCATCCGATAAAATTGGCATAATGGCATGACAGGCAGTTTTGTTCCCGGGGTTGTTTGTAGATTTTGTGGCCACTGGTTCCTGGGTCCATGTGGCATGCGGCACAGCCCGTTCCATGCCTTGTTCCCCTGTATGAATCCCCCTGGTAATAGACGTGGCATCTCAGACACCGCCTTGCAAGAAGATCCCTGATCAGGGATCTTTCGTCCTGGGGATTCTCTTCTCCATGGATTTCCAGGATGGAAGGAGGGGTATCTTCTGGGAAAAACGCCTGCCAGACAATGCCGATTTCTCTATTAAGGGTATAATGAATGGAGCGCGCGGCTGAGCTTTGCGCCTTTTCATGGCATCTTTTGCAGAAAATCCGGGCATAACCGGGGCCGGCAGGATGAAGGACAAGGCCCTTATGTGCCTCCCGCTTGAGCCATCCCCCGGGTACCCCCCTGTGGCAGAGGCTGCATCTAAAATCATGGTTAGGATCCAGCTTGACCTGGTGACATCTCCTGCATCCTGTCTTCCCCAGACCTGAATCTCCATAGGGAGGCTGGCATCCGCCTGCCAGAAGCAGCACCAGTACAGTCGGCAGAAACATCATCCTGAGCAGGTAAGAACGAAGTATAGCAGGGGCAGATTGGTTCATTTAAATGGTTTTTTCAGTCCCTTTTTTTCAACAGATTAATGGGATAGACTCACCTTTCCAAGTAACTTTCGAAGTCAGGAAACAAATTTAGCCTTGTATATGTTTCAGGGCCTTTTGCAACAGGGAAAATACTTCTTATGAATAAACACTTTTCCTCCTGCCGGGAGGCTGTTTCATACCTGGACAGGTTCCAGTTTCATGGTTTCAAGCTCGGCCTTGAACGGATAAGGGCAGCCTTGAATGCCCTGGGAGAGCCGCAGAAAAGATTTCCTTGTATCCATGCGGCAGGTACCAACGGAAAGGGTTCCGTGTGCGCAGCTGTCTGTCATGTCCTTAAGGCAGCCGGTTTCAGGACTGGTTTTTATTCTTCTCCGCATCTCCATAAGCTCAATGAGAGATTTCGTATCAACATGGAACCTGTTTCTGATTCTCAGCTGACGGGTCTGATTGCCGAAATAGCATCACTGGTGGAAGAGGGCCTTGAACTCAGCTATTTTGAATTCACAACTGCCATGGCATTTGCCTGGTTTGCACGCATGAAAGTGGACCTGGCCGTGATTGAAACAGGGCTTGGAGGAAGACTCGATGCCACCAATATAATCAGGCCCATGGTATCTATCATAACCAATGTCTCACTGGAACACCAAAGCTATCTTGGAAAAACCATCAAGGATATTTCCCGGGAAAAAGGCGGAATTATTAAAGAATCCGTGCCAGTGGTCACAGGCGTACTGGACAAGGAGGCGGAAGAGGTCATCCTGGCCAGGGCAGCTGAGTTGAAATGTCCTGTCAGGCGCCTTGGAAAAGACTTTGGAATCTATTCCAGGCGGGAGGGCACATTTGATTATTCAGGCCCAGTCTTTAAATTGGAAGGACTTCGCTTCGGTCTCAGGGGTAAACACCAGCTTGAAAATGCAGCAACTGCCATTGCAGCACTTGAACTGGTGGCTGAAAGAGGGTTTGAGGTAACGGAAAAAGCGGTTAGATCTGGTCTTTGGCAGACGTCCTGGCCTGCACGAAGCGAATTTCTTCAGAAAAAAGGCGTTACAGTATTGCTGGATGGCGCCCATAATATGTCCGGGGTAAACGCCTTGAAAGGATTATTGCTGGAGCACCTCAGGCAGGAACAAGCACCACCCAAGCCAAGAAGGAGTCTCCTGTGGGCATGTTCCGACGAGGGAGGAGACAAGGATATTTTTTCCATACTCCAGCAGATTGCCCCTTTTTTTGGAAGAATAGTCATCACAGAGCCTCCCGGCCCCAGGAAACCTGTCGGGATCGGAGAATGGATGCAGTATCCCCTTGAAGAGTGGCCGGCGGTCCTGGAAAAGGATTGGCAAAAGGCCCTGAGCTCATTGATTAAGGCAGCAGCCGATTTTCCATTTTTGGTAGTTTCAGGTTCCTTGTACCTTGTAGGAGCTGTGCGCCATGAACTTCTCAAAACGGGGTTTGAAAAGGAGGATATGGGCAAATAGGCTTTCAACCCATAATGCGCACATTAGATGCTCAATAAAATAATTTATTCAATAATGTCAAGTAATTATCCCAAAGATAATGCCGCAAGATATTCACACAAGAAACTGCGGATTTCAATTGAAAAACATTTATTATTTGCAGCTGCAGGAGGCTTCCAACTGGGAGCATTCCCAGTTTGTCCCTGGACGAGGAATGACGAGGAAGGGCAAGGATCGGCGGATTTCTTTCAAGGTTCACCAAAGCCGCTGTGCAGATTTTAAATTCTTCTCGAATACAGACCTCGCCAATCTCAGCGGCTTGACTGCGGCTGAAGTTGGCTTCCTTGTGGTGAAACCTTTCAAGAAACACTCCACAAATAGGGGACAAACTGGCAATGCTCCCCTTCCAACTTCACCAAACCTGCGATGTTTTCAGGGTGTTGAAGCCAAAAAGTACGTCTGTCCCTCCAGCCTTGCGTCATCGACAAACTTACGAGCTGCATAATCTGAATTCAGTTCCTGACGGGCTCACCGAGGTGCCGGGACATCATGCCCACTCCAGGCAGGCTGCCGCATCTGCTCCGATCTCATCCAGTAATGTGAAAATCCGGGGTCCAAACCTCTCGATCATAACATCACGCAGCGTTTCTTCACGGATATCATTGCAGCTAAGCCAGGCTGTATGCTGCAGGAGCTTTTCGACCTGATCAGGCGTTCTGGGGCCTGGGATGACAACATCCACCTCCTTGATACCAAGCAGCCAGAGGAGCAGAAAGGCTGAGGCAGAAATATCCATTCTTTCTATGATGTCAAAAAAGGCCGCAAGTTTTTCTTTCAGTTTCTGGCAAAAAAACAGGGGATTTCTCCTCCTCACGTCCTTTTTGCCTGGCAGTGAATCCAGAAATCTCGCATTTGCAAGAAGTCCCTGCTCAAAGGGTGATACTATGCAGTTTATGGTCCTTTTTCCCCTGCTGCCGGCTCTTAGAATATCATGGGCCGCCCTTCTGCAGGGATTAAAAGGGGTCTGGAGGGGGATCAGGCTTCCGGGAAGGAAATGGTCCCGAATTTCACCAACATTCAGGTTTCCTGCCCCCCAGAACCTTATTAGACCTTTTTCCTGCATCTCTTTCAGGGCAGCAAGGCTTTCCCCTATGGGCACACGGGGGTCAGGCCAATGGAGCTGGAAAAGATCTATGTAATTGGTACCAAGCCGCTCCAGGCTCTGGGCAAGCTGCTGCCCGAGGTCCGAAGGGGCTGCCCTGTGCAACACCCTGTTTCCCTCCCAGACCAGCCCGCCCTTGGTGGAGATAAAGACTTCCTTCCTAACCGCGGACAATTCCAGCCTGAGGAGCCTTTCCGAATTGCCCTTTGAATAAAAGCCAGCTGTATCAAAATGCCTGATGCCTTTTTCAAAGGCCGTTTCTATGCCTTTTCTGGAAAGCCTTGTATCCGTTCTGCCGTAACCCGTCCCTCCCATACTCCAAGTGCCTATCCAAAGCCAGGGATAAAGGGGTGGAGACCCCGACAGGGGCCGCAGGCGGGAAATTTTTTTTAGCCTTTGCATGTGCATCTTGTGGTAAAATCAGGAATAAACCCAGCCTCTTAATCATGAAGGCCAAAAAAAACAGTTGCTGGGATAAATCTTCGCAAAACCAATATACAGCTTCAGGATAAATCCGACATGAAACCTCTTGTCTACAATCCAGATCTCATCCATTTCGCCGTTACAGTCGTATTCAGTTTTCTGCTGGGCCTGGAGGTAAAAACCTATGGTCAGCAGATCGAAGAGGAAGAATCACCTCACTTCATCGGTTCTGCACGTACATATACATTCCTGGGTATCCTTGGCTTTATCTTTTACAGGCTGGATCAGAGTTTCTCCGTGTATATCGCAGGGCTGCTGGGCTTTACAGGCGTATTCATGCTCTATTACCACAGAAAGCTGTACGATCAAAAGACCAGTATCCTATTGTACCTGCTTGGTCTCGTTGTCTACAGCATGGGCCCGTTGAGCATGCACTATACCCTGTGGATGCCTGCTCTTTTGTTCGTGCTCACCGTCTTTATCCTCAATGCCAGGGAAACAATACACGATATCAGCACCTCTATAAATGCCAGGGAGCTCGAGACCCTGGGAAAGATGGTGCTCCTGTCTGCTGTAATCCTCCCGCTGCTTCCAAATGAGAATGTTATCCCCATGGTCCCGCTTTCTCCCTTCAAGATCTGGCTGGCCGTGGTGGTTGTCTCCGGCATCTCATACGGCGGCTACATTGCCCAGAAATATTTTTTCGGAAACAGGCAGTACCTTGTCACCGGCCTTGTGGGCGGAGTCTATTCCAGTACGGCAGTTACAGTAGTGCTTTCCAAGAAGGCAAGAGAGCTCGGCAGTTCACCTCTCCTTACTGCTGCCGTGATAGCGGCCACATCCATGATGTATTTCCGGCTTATTGTGGTAACTGCCGTCTTTAATCTTCACATTGCCAGGACGCTCCTTGTACCACTGGGCACCCTGGGGATAGTATGCCTTGCATTGGCCTTCGGCATTGCAAGAAACAGGGAAGAAAGGCATGAAAGGCTCCAGATGGAAGATAAGAACCCCCTGGAGCTTGGTACAGCCTTTGCCTTTGCAGCGCTTTTTGTGGCAATGATCGTGCTCACCCAGTTTGTCACAACCCATTACGGCTCCTGGGGCCTTAATGCCCTTTCATTCCTGGTAGGCTTTGCAGATATTGACCCCTTTGTTCTCTCCCTGCTCACAGGCAAGTATGCCGTGGGGATGGATAAGATAGCAACTGCCATTGTTATAGCAACCGGGAGCAATAATATCCTGAAAGCCCTGTACTGCCTTTGGTTCGGAGGGATGAAAAACGGACGCTATCCCGCTTACTGGCTTATTGTCTTCGGCGCATTTACCATAGCCACGGCCTTTTTCCTGTAACCTGTGTGTTATTTCGGTCTCTCTGCGGAAGGCGCTCAGTATTCCAGGGCCATGTATTTTTCTTTTCTTGGCCGGCAGGAACACATCCCGGGAAATCTTTTCCAGACGGATTCGGCCATGAGAAAATCCAGGTGACCGATGGAATCCGGGTATCTTCCGAATACCTCCTGCCAGACATTCCACCTTTCCATGCATAGATAGGTGAAGCAGATTCCCGCACCGGCCTCCTTAAGGAGTTCCAGGACATGCCTGTACATCTGGACCCGGACCGGGCGGACATAGCGGAACTTGTTGTCATCTCCCAGTATCATCTCCTGGGCTGTAATGGTGGATGCAGGATAGTTGTTCTCGATCTTTTTTTTCATCTCCGGGTTGAAGCGAAGACTGCCAATGGAGATCCATATCACCTGTTCAGGGCTGACAGAGGAAAATATGTCATTAACAAGCCTTTCGTATGCGTGTTCCCATCCATCAAACATGATCATTGGATCAAAATGAATCCCCACAGGATAACCTGCTGAAGCAACCCTCTCCATGGCCCGAAGCCTTGCATCCATGCGGGCGGTTCCTATCTCTTCCCTGCGGATAACCTCGGGTGGATTCATAGTCCAGGAAACAACGGTTTTGCCGCCGTGCTCGGCATCCAGAAGAGGTGTTACCTCGGCACTCTTTGTGCGAAGTTTCAATATGCAGTTGGGCAGACCTGCGAACCCTTCCACCAGTTCCAGAGCGGCCTTGTTCAATGGGTGAACTGCAAGGCTGTCCCCGAGCTCCCATGTGCCAATTCTGAAGAGCCGCCAAGGCTGCCGGGATGTCTTTTCCCTGATTTCGTCCAGTATGGCATTGCTGTCTGCAACCACGGTGAGAGTTGCATCCGTGAGATAATTTTGCAGAAAACAATAGGTGCATTCGAAAGGGCAGTTGCTTATGTGTGAGATCACGTGGGTACTGCAGCAGATATAGCGGGGATCCAGAGAGGCGCAGATGTGAAAGATATCTCCCCGAAGAGGGCTGATGAAAAGGTGTCTCTTTCCAGCCCTGTAATCGGAAATCTTGGGAGACTTGCCAAAGGCCGCGCGCTTTTTGAACATTTCTGCCATTGGCAAAGTGGCAGCTTTGGGGTGAATTGTTACAGATCTGAAACGCTTCATGCCTTATAAGAAGGAAAGCAGGATCCTTATGCCTTCAAGGGTATCTTTCTGCTCCAGCTCCCGTACAAGCTGCATGAATTCCCTGGGACTTTTTACAGAGGCCGAAAGGTTTATCGCCCTGTTTTCAAGTGTCCTGTCCCATGAAACTCTGAAACTTCTTTCATCAAGAAGTCTTTGTTTTGCTTTCTCCATCTGTCTTTCTATGCTGGTCAAGACGGGAAATTTTCTTTTCCGCACTGCATCCCTCAGTCTTTCAGTCCGTATGCGGTTATCAGTTCTGTCCTGGAAGATTTTTGCAATTTCTGGTTCGCAGAAGAACTCCTCCGGGGAAATGCCTTCACGTCTCAGGATATCATTGATGTCGTTCAAGAGTTCTTCAGCCAGCCTGGCAGATAAGCTCAAGGAATGTGACCGTGAAAAGAAACTCTCCAGCAATCCCTTTTTATGATGGGAAAGGTTGAGGCACCTCTTGGCGGAAAAACCCTTGCTGTGGCAGAAGCTGAGCACCTTCTCAGGGAGCCCGGCGATCTTCAGGTATTTTTTCAGCAGGTGTTCACTGGGTCCAAGTTCAAGGGCCTCCATGAATTTTTTGACTATGGTTTCACGTGAAACTCCTGATTTTTCCAGGTGCTGAAGGAAGGCTGCTTTCAGGGCAGAAGAGCAGAGCATGTGCTTTTGCGCTGCAAAAACAATCATCCAGGCCTCATACTCTGAGATACTGCCGGAGACAAAGACGCAGGAAATGGAGGCCATGCCCCTTGAAGATGCCCAATATACCCTCTTGAATCCATCAAGCACATGGACGCTTTGTGGATTTTTACCCGATTTTTTAGCTAGAACGGGGCTGAGTATGCCGCAGCTTTCAAGAGAGGATTCTGGCCATTTATCATCCCACAATCCGAGTTTTTTAAGGTATAGGGAAAAGGCGTAGGGCTGGGACCCTGCCAGAAGATCAGCCAGCCTTATTTCTTCAACAGAAAACGGCAATCCCTGCATTTCACACCCCCCTTTAGCACCCTGTCTGCCAGCCTGCGGTACGCCGCAACCTCTTCTGCCAGGCCCCTTTTTAAGGCCCCGCCAGCCAGGATGGAAAGCCTGAAACATATATTTTCCCGCAGTCTTTTTGCAAAACAGGCATCGTGTTCGTCTTGAAGAGCCTTTATCAAGGCATATACCCTGAACCTGTCCATGGCAGGATGTTTTCTTGAAAGCTGATCTTCATGGCCTCCGTATTTTATCACATCCAGGTCGCTGTTAAAGCCCACCGGGTGATACCTGGAAATTTTCAGCCACAGGTCATAATCTTCGCAGGCAGCCATTTCAGGATCAAAAAGTCCATATCTTTCCAGCATGGCCTTTTCCAAGATGACGCAGGAAGGACTTATCATGCACCGTTCCACGCAGGCATCCCATATCCAGCCCATTCTCTTTTCATGATGTCTGCATTTGTTTACCCTTTTTCCGTTTCTTATCCATATCTCGTCGCATTGCAGTATCTCCAAGAAGGGGAGCCTTGCTAGATAATCTACCTGGTGCAGCAGCTTGTCCTTCATCCAGCAGTCATCGGAATCCAAAAAGGCTATCCATCTTCCTGAGGCAGCCCTTATCCCTGTATTTCTTGCAGCAGACACACCCATATTTTTCCTGTGGGAGATCACTGCTATCTTGTTCTGGTACTCCTGAAGCAGCCTGGCAGTTTCATCTGTTGAGCCGTCATCCACAACTATTATTTCCCTTGCCGGATGACTCTGGCAGAGAACAGAATCAACGGCCTTTTTTATTGACCAAGCCCTGTTGTAAACAGGAATGACCACAGATATCCCTTTCTTGTCATCAGGGCAATCCAGAAAGGACAACACGGCCCTGAGCCGGTCTTGAACCATTTCAAGATTTTCAGTGTAACTCCGGGGGGTGCGCTCACTGCAGAAATCAGTGGCAACCTTGAGGGCGGAGAACTTGATGCCGCGATCAGAAAGCTCTCCATGCTGAAAACCGGCTTCCATATCCACAAATGACGCATACCTGGTATCATTTTTTGTAAGGGGTGCATTGAGGCTTTGGAGCAAAACCCCTTTTTTGTACACAAGGTGTTCAGGTATTGGAAACGGCGGCAAGGTAAGGCAGCGATGTTTATTCCCCAATGCATCCATGGTGAAGGACGGACAAACAATCTGACCCGTCCTGACCCCGGAAGGGTCTTTATTAATCCCGCATGTGCCGAGGTTGACCACTGCAAGGGGCTTAAAGCAGCCGGAAACAGCTTCTGCTGCCTTTATAGAAGCCTCGGGGCCTATACCAGTGATTAGAAAGAGGACAGATTGATCTGGATGCTCGGTGATGACCCTTGAAAGTTCACCGGAAAGAAGGCCGCGGAGGGTGATGACCGGGCAGCCGAGTTCCCTTATCCACGACAGCGGAAGTTCCTTTTGGGTTGCAGCAGTAAAAACAAGTTTTATGGCCCCAAGGGGATCCAGCTTCACGGTCAGTTAATGAGTGCTTGCTTATGAAAGAGCGGGGAAAAGGACTCGGAGACCTGCAGCCATGAATTCAATGGCTATTGCAGCCAGAATAAGACCAAGGAGACGCCCCACGATATTTATGCCCGTTGTGCCAAGCCTCGCACCTATTGGAACGGCAAGTCTTAGAACTGTCCAGATTATAAGGCCCGCAAACATGATTACCATTCCAAGGGCCAGCAGTTCAGCAAGATTCTTGGCCTCATGGGAATAGACGATAACTGTGCTGATGGAGCCTGGCCCTGCCAACAATGGTACTGCCAGGGGAACTACTGCCACTGACTCCATGTCTTCGGCTTCCTTTGCCTCGTCTGGAGAGTGCTTGGCATGACTCGTTTTGGCATGGAGCATGGATATGGCCATGAGAAGTATAAGAATCCCTCCGCCCACCCGGAAAGAGGCAATGCTTATGCCGAAGAAATCAAGTATTGCCTCTCCTGACACAGCTGCAAGAATAAGGATGAGGGTTGCTGAAAGTGCCGTGACAGAAGCTATTGACGTTCTTTCTGCGCTTGACCGGGTGGAAGTAAGCCCCAGAAAAACGGGAATGGCTCCCAGCGGGTTCAAAACCGAAACAATTCCCGTAAATACCTTTAGATAATGAAATCCTGCAAGATCAGCATACACAGATTTGTTCTCCTGATTTTTTCTGCATGTAAATCATCTGGGGGATAAAAGTCAAAAAC
>JALVJO010000115.1 GCA_027028245.1 Deltaproteobacteria bacterium | reverse complement strand
GCGCCTGACCATCAGTGAAAACACCCATCTCATAATGCCCTATCACAAGGCACTGGACCATGCCAGGGAGGCTGCAAAATCAGAAGGGAAAAAGATCGGTACTACGGGCAGAGGGATCGGACCCTGCTATGAAGACAAGATTGTCCGAAACGGCATTAAGATTACTGATCTGCTTGATTCCCAGCTTTTCAGGGAAAAGCTTGAAAACAATGTTGCGGAAAAAAATTTCCTGCTGGAAAAGATGCTCAGTGCCAAACCCCTTGATGCAGGCAGTATCTATGATGAATACATGAAATATGCTGAACTCCTGGCCCCCTATGCAGGAAACGTGTCTGTGCTGGTGGATGAAACCAGAAAAAATGGCGGCAATGTGCTCTTTGAAGGTGCACAGGGCACCCAGCTGGACATAGATCACGGCACCTATCCCTTTGTCACATCGTCCAATACTGTTGCAGGTGGTGCCTGTTGCGGGGCAGGGATAGGCCCGAGCCAGATAGACTGCGTCATAGGTATCTGCAAGGCATATACCACCAGGGTGGGTGCAGGCCCGTTTCCCACGGAACTCTTTGACGAAACCGGAGACCTGATACAGCGCAGGGGCGCAGAATTCGGAGCCACCACCGGCAGGCGCAGAAGGTGCGGCTGGCTGGATGGGGTTGTCCTGAAGGATGCAGTCAGGCTTAACGGACTCAACGGACTTGCCGTTACAAAACTCGACGTTATGAGCGGTATAGACCCCATAAGCATATGTGATTCCTACAAAGTGGACGGGGAGACGTTCACGGCCATGCCGGCAAATATCAGAAATGTTGAAAGGGCACAGCCTGTCTACCGCCAGGTAAAGGGCTGGGAAGGCGACATAACTGGTGCCAGAAGCCTGGAGGATCTGCCCGGGGAGGCCAGGGATTATGTCCAGCGCATTGAGGAGACAGCCGGCACACCAATATCCATACTTTCAGTGGGTCCTGGCAGGGAACAGACCATACTGCTGAAAAATCCCTTTGAAAGATAGCGGCTGCAAACAAAGATGCCATGGACCTGAGAAACAGGCTCTGGCCAGGCATTCCTGAAACCAAGTGGTCGGACCCCGAATGGCAGCTTGAAAACAGGCTTAAGGGCCAAAAGGGACTTGCAAAATTCCTTGAGCCCTTCGGGGAAACAGCAGGACCTTTTCTCGACTGCCTTGAACAATACAAGTGGGCAGCAACCCCCTATTATATTTCCCTTATCAAAAGACATTACTCTGAAGATCCCGTTGGCAGGCAGGTCATCCCCAGCCCTGAGGAACTTAGTGTATCAAGCCCTCATTCCAGGGAAGATCCCCTCCAAGAGAAAAGGTACAGCCCCCTGCCCGGACTCATTCACAGGTACAGGGACAGGGCGCTCGTGCTGGTTTCAAACTTTTGTGCTTCCTACTGCCGGCATTGCAACAGGAAACGTACGTGGAAAAAACCCGAATGCGTACCCAGGGGACAGAAGGCATGGGAAGACATAAAGGCCTATATAAGGACCCATCCTGATATACGGGAGGTCCTTGTCTCCGGAGGAGATCCCCTGCTTCTTCCTGCCGCCAAGCTGGAATACATACTCGACCTCCTAAAGTCCATTCCAAACGTCAAGGTTTTAAGGATAGGCTCGAGGCTGCCCGTTGTTCTTCCCATGGCCGTAACTGACAAGCTCTGCAGGATCCTTCGAAGCCGCAGGCCGCTCTGGCTCAACACCCACTTCAACCATCCCCATGAAATCACACCTGAGGCAAAAGATGCATGCGACAGACTTCAGCTTGCAGGCATCCCTGTCTCCAACCAGAGCGTCCTCCTAAGGGGTGTAAACGATGAGTTTGCAATCATGAAGAAACTTTGCTGCAGGCTGCAGGAAATCATGGTGAGACCCTATTATCTTTTTCACTGCGATTTTGCAAAAGGCACAGATCATTTCAGGACCGAAATAAAACATGGTATTGATATTATTGACAAAATGTGGGGAGACACTGGCGGGATGTGTATTCCCCGCTACGTGGTTGACCTGCCGGACGGCATGGGCAAGGCCAGGGTAATGCCGCCCCATCTGAAAGGGCTTCGGGAAGGAACAGCCCTGTTTCAATCCTTCCAAGGCAAATTCGTAAATATCAAGACAGGTTGAAAAACATATTAACTACTTGTTTTTTAAGAAACCTTTGCTATAGTTACTCATAAGCGGTTAAGGCTTGGAGGGAGAATCAGTGGACAAAATATCTGGGAGTGGATGGATTGCACTTTTTCTGTCTCTTTTTTTTCTTCTCATCCCCGGCTGTTGCGACAAGGAAAGGAAACTTCCCCAATACAGCCTGAAGACAGTCCCCCCCTTTGATCTATCCAGATCGTATTCGAATTTTGAGTGGGAAAACGATCTTAAGTACCTCTATCAGCCTCTCCCCAAGCCCCTTAAGGATGCACGCATAGTGGTAAACAAGAAAAAACGGATACTGTACCTCTTTTCCGGGGACACCCTAATGAGGATTTACCCTGTAAATCTTGGACCAGACCCACTGAGGGACAAGATAAAACAGGGAGATGGACGCACACCCGAGGGACGATTCTTTGTCTGCAACAAAAACCCAAGGAGCAAGTACTACAAGGCACTTGGAATCAGTTATCCTTCCAGAGAAGATGCATTGAGAGGGCTCAAGCAGGGCCTCATAAGCAGGGCTCAGTATGACGCCATTATAAGTGCACTGAATCGCGGCAGAAAGCCTCCATGGTTTACCAAACTTGGAGGAGCAGTCTGTATTCACGGAGGAGGTATCGGCTGGGACTGGACAAGAGGATGCATTGCTCTGAGAAATGCAGATGTCAACGAACTCTTTGAAGTAGTTTCAGTAGGTACTCCAGTAATAATAGTGAGCGGCCTTCCTGAAAGGGATAACTGCAGACAGCGGTCAATACTTACTAGCATCAGTAGTGGACATAGACATAAGTCCCTGGATTAGAAGGCCTGGATTTTACCCATTTTGGGCCCTTCACCCTGGGAGATGTCCAGTCAAACAGCCAATAGGCATCCCTTGGGGCAATGTTGACACAGCCGTGTGACTGTTTTATCCCGAAATTGTCATGCCAATAGGCCCCGTGTATGGCATATCCCTGATGAAAATACATGTGGTAAGGCACGTCTTCCAGAAAATAATAATCCTCGCCCTTTTGTCCGCCGCCCATCTTGGCCATTTTCACCTTCCCCCAGATACGGAACAGACCGGTAGGGGTCTCGAACTCAGGCAGCCCTGAGGAAACCAAGGTTGCATAGACTGGTATGTCGCCGTCAAATGCCTGAAGTACCTGTTCGTACAGATTTATATCTATCCATTTGACCCCTGGCGGGATTTCACTGGGCCTTTCAGGCCTTGTGATAAGGGCAACCCGGCTGCCGGCTACCCATTTGTTTTCACCCAGTTTCAGCCATTTTCTGCCGTCTATCAACCTGGTCTCCAGTATTCTAACCAGTACATGCTTGTCCAGGTATTCACCGTCGATATACTCCTCCCTGCCTGGTTTCCTGGATGTCACTGTATCAAGAACCACCCATCCGCAATTCTCCTTAAGGGTGGTTTTGGAAAAATCCAGCCCCTTGAAGGTCGATACAGGTCTCTTTGTCAGCCGTTCTGACAGCACATATTCCCCGGGATTTATATAATACCAACTTAAGGAACCGGCCCTGAAAACAGCAGGACTCTCAAGGGAGACCCAAATAAATCCGCCATCCAGCGTTCTTACAGGCCTTGTCGAAGCCGGATCCGCTGAAGGCGCCGGATAGACCTTTGCAGGCTGCCCAGTGACCTCTGCATATTCATAGGGCAGTATGTCCCTGTGTTCATACCAGTTAAAATCGGTATCCGGCCTCTGAATCACAACGGAGGCATTGGAATCCGTCCCTGCATCATTGGAATCGGGTACGGCCTCCCCTGTTTTGACAGTTGTATTCCCAGAGAGGCTGCCGGGTATGACCGTTGACCCATTGCCGGAGGGGACTGCCCGGCAGCAGTCACTGAAAACAAGTCCGGCACATAAAAACATTGCAAATGCCGCGGCTGTAAGCCAAGCAGCTCTTCCAGTATTCAACATATTATCCCTTTATTACCGCCATGGGTTTTACCATGGCTACCTTTCTTGCAAGCCCTGCCCTGTGGGTTACCTCCACTACCCTTCTGACGTCTTTATAGGCATCCGGGGCCTCTTCTGCTGCGCCCTTCATGCTGGCTGCCATAAGAATGATGCCTTGGCGTTTGAGCGAGCTGACCACGTTTTTGCCCTTCCACCTCTTGAGAGCCTGGCGCCTGCTCATGCTCCTTCCGGCCCCGTGACAGGCACTGCTCCAGGCAAGATCTTCTCCCCTGGAAGTGCCGGCGAGAATAAATGAACAGGTCCCCATGGTCCCTCCTATGAAGACGGGCTGGCCTGCATGTCGGTAAATATCGGGCAGCTCCCCATGGCCGGGCCCGAAGGCCCTGGTGGCACCCTTTCTGTGCACATAAAGTGTCTTGGGTCTGCCGTCAACCAGATGCGTTTCCTTCTTGCAGGTGTTGTGGCTTACGTCATAAATGAGTCTGCAGTCCACACCTGGAATAACCCGCTTCAGTACCTTTCTTACCAGGTGGCTCAAGACCTGTCTGTTGGCAAGGGCGCAGTTGACGCCGCAGGCCATGGCCCTGTAGTAATCCTTTCCTTCTGGTGAATTGATTGGTGCGCACACAAGCTCTCTTTCCCTGATGGGGATCTTGTACTTCTGCGAAGCCCCGCCCAGTATCTGGATATAATCTGTCCCAATCTGGTGTCCAAGTGCCCGGGAACCGCAGTGAATGGATATTACGACATGATCCCTTTTCAGACCGAAGACTTCTGCAGCCTCGGCATCAAAAATCTCCTGCACGTACTGGACCTCGAGATAGTGATTACCAGAGCCAAGGGTGCCAACCTGCTTGAGCTGTCTTTCCTTGGCCTTTTCAGAAACCTTTGAAGGATCTGCCCCTTCCAGTCTTCCGTGTTCCTCAATGAATGCAAGATCCTCTGGGCTGCCGTATCCACGGCCTACTGCCCAGACCGCGCCGTCCCTGAGCACCTTGTCAAGCTCCTTCATTGAAAGCCTGAGACGTCCGGTGGAGCCCACCCCTGCAGGTATCTCGCTGAAAAGTTCCTTCATCAGCCGCTCCAGGCGGGGCATTATTTCCTGCCTTGAAATTCCAAGGCTCAAACTCCTGACACCGCAGGATATATCATAGCCCACTCCCCCTACCGAGATGATGCCTCCTTCCCCGGGGTCAAAGGCCGCCACACCTCCTATTGGAAAGCCGTAGCCCCAATGGGCATCAGGCATGGCCATGGCGCCTTTTACTATGCCGGGAAGGCAGGCCACGTTGCCAAGCTGCTCGCAGACCTTATCATCCATGTCCTGCAGGAGTGCGGTGTCGGCAAATATCAATCCGGGTACGCGCATCTGCCCCCTTTGGGGGATCTCCCAGAGAACATCACTCTTTCTTTCAAGCCTTCTAATATCCATAGATCAGACGTCGACGACGCACTGGGCCACCCACAAACCGTCCCTTTCCTGGACAAGGGCCTCTGTAAAGGTAGCCCCCTTGACCTCAATACCCCTGCCTGCCTGGGATTTTACCCAGTTCTGGCCTGCTGCTGAACCCTTGAGATTAACACCTCTTATCTCAACAGTAAATTCCCTGAAAACCATCTCTTTGATATCTGCCTGTGCAATAAGTTCGTTGATCCAGGCAACAAACAGACCTGTCAAGTCAAAGGAGGAACATTCAATGGGGACTGTATCCTCCACCTCAATCATTGAAATATCATCGACCATCAGCGAAAAAAGCGCCTTGGCCCCGTTTTCAAAGGCCTCTTCCACACTGGCCCCTATCCCCCTGATACCTATGTCTGCAACGTGATCAAAGGTCTCCCAGCCGGCGGATTTCAATTTTCCCAGCCCCTTTTCCCCCATTCTATCCAGCCCCAGGTTGAAAGACCGGTAAAGACGACAAAAAGTGCAGCCTGGGCATATATACCGTGGTATATATTAACCGCAATCCAGCCGATATTTGCGATTGTGTATATGGCAAAGCTCGATCTTCTTTTCTTAATGTTGAGAACAGCTGCAATAATGCTCACCATGGTAAGGGTCCAGGGCAGCAGGTGCGTCATTAAAAGGTCCATCGAGACGGTCTTCACTTCAAATAATTGAGCATTGCCTTGAATTCAGGTGTATCTGCCCGCTTCAGTATCTGATAGACTATTGTTTCCGTGCTTGCACAAAAGATGCCGTTTGCCTGCATAAGCGAAAGGGCCTCCGACCTGTTCTCTTCCCGTCTGGAAGAAACGGCATCTGTAGCTACCCATACGCGGAAACCCTCCGCCAGGGCAGCCACTGCTGTCTGGAAAACGCAGATGTGGGCCTCTACACCTGTCAAGATCAAGGTGTCCACTGCAGCAGACAAGCCTTCAATATGCGCCTTGAACTGCGGATTAAAAAAACAGTTGAACTCCATCTTGTCAAAGGACCAGGAATTTGCCAGAAGCCTTGAAATATCCTTTACTATGGGCCCCAGCCCTTTCTTGTACTGCGTACTTGCGATAACAGGCATCCTTAGGACCTCTGCACAGTG
This sequence comes from Deltaproteobacteria bacterium, assembly GCA_027028245.1. Taxonomy (GTDB): domain Bacteria; phylum Desulfobacterota; class Dissulfuribacteria; order Dissulfuribacterales; family QOAL01; genus QOAL01. Next base: position 4,605 of record JALVJO010000115.1, on the reverse strand, counting down.
AAGGATAATGCATGTATTCCTTGCCACCATGTCCGGGGCCTTAACCGCCTTCATAAGTCTTTCCTGCGGATCTATTACCATTACACAGGACCTTGAAGCATCTATCAATTCCAGATTCATGAAGTCCCCTCCATTAAACAACAAAAAAGCGCCAGGACTCCATACCCGGCGCTTTCTGAACATGGTTTTAATGCCTTGAGATCTTAATGATCTACGGCAGCTCCTGCACCCCTGGGTGTACGTATTGAATTTACCAGGTCCTGGATTTCCTTTGGAGGAGCCTTTGTCATGGATGAGACAACTATGGTGACTATGAAGTTGATCACCATTCCGATCGTGCCGATACCCTCAGCACTGATACCCATGAACCACGGCTTACCGCCCATGAACTTGATGTTTATGATGTATGCAGCAGTAAAGATGATGCCTGCCAGCATGCCGCAAATGGCTCCCTCCCGGTTGGTCCTGGCAGAGAATATACCAAGGACGATAATGGGAAAGAAGGACGAAGCGGCAAGACCGAATGCAAAGGCGACCACCTGTGCAACAAAGCCCGGCGGATTGATGCCGAAGTAACCTGCAATGCACACGGCCAGGCCGATCATGATACGTCCCACCAGAAGACGCTGTTTCTCAGTGGCCTTCCTGTTGATCATCCTGTAATAGAGGTCATGTGCAATGGATGAGGCAATAACAAGAAGCAGGCCGGAAGCCGTTGAAAGCGCCGCGGCCAGACCTCCTGCAGCCACAAGGGCTATGACCCAGGCTGGGAGATTGGCAATTTCCGGATTGGCAAGGACCATGATGTCCCTGTCCACGTAAAGTTCATTGGGACTGTTGGTGATGGGATTCTTTACGAGTTTCTGACCCAGGGGACCGGTCTTGCCGGAAAACTTTGGTTTGCCCTTGAAGGGCTTTCCTGCCCTGTACTGAATGATACCGTCGTTATTCTTGTCTACCCATGCTATTAGACCGGTTTTCTCCCAGTTCTTGAACCAGGAAGGTGCCTCGGCATAGGGCTTGTTGTTGATGGTATCAATCATGTTGTAACGAGCAAATGCAGCAACTGCAGGAGCAGTGGTGTAGAGAATGGCGATGAACAGCAGGGCATAGCCTGCACTGAGCCTTGCAGCGCGGACGCTTGGAACGGTGTAAAACCTGATGATGACATGTGGCAGTCCTGCAGTACCCACCATGAGGGCAAAGGTGATGCAGAATACGTCAAGCATCGATTTTGCCCCTGGCTGGGTGTAGGCCGTAAAGCCAAGATCGTGGTTGAGCTTGTCCAGGGTATCCAGCAGGAACTGACCGGCATACTGTCCCTCCTGAATATGGCTTCCGAAGCCTATCTGGGGAATCGGAGTGCCGGTGATCTTCATGGAAATAAAGACTGCCGGAATGATATAGGCAATAATCAGAACCGTGTACTGTGCAACCTGGGTCCAGGTGATGCCTTTCATGCCCCCGAGACCGGCATAAAAAAAGACAATGGCCATGCCGATAAGAACTCCGGTGTTGACGGGAACTTCAAGGAAACGGCTGAACACGATGCCCACACCCCTCATCTGTCCGCAGACATAAGTAAGAGATACGAAAATGGCGCATATGAGTGCCACGACCCTTGCTATATCCGAATAGTAACGGTCGCCTACAAAGTCTGGAACAGTATACTTGCCGAATTTCCTCAGATAAGGCGCAAGGAGCAGGGCCAGGAGCACATATCCTCCTGTCCATCCCATGAGATAAATGGAACCCGTGTAACCCAGGAATGAAATGAGACCGGCCATGGATATGAAGGAGGCAGCGCTCATCCAGTCAGCCGCTGTTGCCATACCGTTGGCAAGAGGAGGAACTCCTCCGCCGGCTACGTAAAAACCCTTGGTATCCCGGACCCGGGATATCCACGCAATAAAGATATAAAGACTGAAAGTGAGACCCACCATTATGTAAGTCCAGGTTAATATAGACATGGCTCTAAACTCCTCTCCAAAAAATTTTTAGAAAATTCAAAGCGTACAATCTCTTGCAATCTAGAAAAATAGAAAAAGTAGTAAAAGAACTTTTTTGCGGCTATCTATTCATGAACGTCGTATTCTCTGTCAAGCTTCTGCATATAAGCATAATAGATGAAAATAAGACAGACGAATACGTAAATAGAACCCTGTTGAGCAAACCAGAAACCAAGGGGAAATCCTGAAATCTTGACGGCATTCAATGCATCCACGAAGATGATACCGCAGCCATATGAAACCACTGCCCATATCACCAGCAGAATAGACATGAATGTCACATTCTTGCTCCAATATTCCTTTAGGTTCTTCTCCATTTTTACCTCCCATTTATTAATGAAATTAGTTGCTAAAAATACCTGTGGAAAATTAAATGTCAATATGACTTCTTTGCTCAAACCCAGAATACTGAATAATGAATGCTGATTCCAGCAATGTTTATGGAGGATAAGACATGAAAAGGAATTTTTTCAGGCTGGCCACGTACAATGCCAATGGAATAAGGGCGAGGCTTCACATCATCCTGCCCTGGCTCAAGGAACACCGGGCAGATTGCCTGTGCATCCAGGAAACAAAGGTAAGAAATGAAGATTTTCCACAGAAACCCTTTGGTGAAATGGACATGAACGTGGCCTTCAGCGGTCAAAAGGGCTACAACGGGGTAGCCGTTGTGAGTCCCCACGAAATCAGGGATATAACAACGGGTTTCGGGCTGGAAAAAGAAGACCAGGAGGATGCGGCCAGGCTCTTGACCTGCAGGATCCTGGATTTTGACATTGTAAATACATATGTTCCCCAGGGACGGGCACTGGACCATCCCAACTTTCAGAAAAAGCTGGAGTGGTTTTCCAGGCTCAGGGATCTTTTCAGTAAAAGATACAGTGTATCGGATAAATTTGTCTGGTGCGGAGACATCAACGTGGCCCCTGAAGAAATTGACGTATATGCACCTGAAAAAAAACTGAATCATGTATGTTTTCACGAGTCAGTGAGAAAGGCCTTCAAGGAATGTATGGGATGGGGCATTTCAGACTGTTTCAGGGCAGTTCATCCAGGAGAGCCTGAGCAGTATACCTTTTATGATTACAGGATACCAAAGGCCCTGGAAAGAAAGCTTGGCTGGAGAATCGATCACATACTGGCCACAAAGCCCCTTTGCACAAATATCCAGGACTGCTTCATAGATATTGAACCCAGAAAGGCCAAGAAGCCCTCGGATCATACCTTCCTGGTAGCGGATTTCAGGATCTGAAATTCAAGGAACTGCCGTTTAAAGGGAAAATTTGTCAAGCAGCTGTCCGATTGCAGCAAGGCCCGGAATGACCGTTTCCTCGTCATGTGCCTCAAGTGTCATCACCGGCGCCTTTCCCTTGTCGGACAGCCACGAAAACAGCATCTTAAAATCCACGATTCCCCGGCCTGGAGCCAAGTGCTCATCGTCACCCCCGTGATTATCATGAAGATGAAGATGCCCTATTCTCTGGCCCAGGTCCTGGATCCACATGGAAAGGGGAGTCTTTGAAAATGCATAAACGTGTCCTGCATCCAGGCAGAAGCCCAGGGTGTCCTGGGGAAATCTCTTGAAGATCTCCTTATGGAGCGTGGTATCGAGCTCGAACACGTTTTCAAGCATGATTCTGATCCGTGATTTTTCCGCACGCTCCAGGATCTTTTCCAGGGAATCTGAAAAATTATCAAGCCAGGCGTCCCCTGCATCTGCATATATCTTTCTCTCCCAGCCGGTGTGAAATACCAGGGATTTTGCCTGAAAAAGGGCAGCTAGATCAATGGCAAAGTTCATCCTTTCCACGGCAATCTGCCTGACGCCGGTATCTATTGCTCCAGGGGAAATATCTGTAAACGGGGCGTGCACAGTACATGCAAGTCCGTACTGCCCTAGGACCCCGGCAACATCCATGAAATCCTTCAGGATGTAATCTTCCAAGATGGTGCCGTTAAGACCTATTTCAGGATTTATTTTCTCCTTAACAAGCCTTGGCAGGTACTTTTCTTTCAGCAGATCAAAGGGACAGCTGACAAACACCCTTTTTTTTATCTCATTTAAATCCATTCAGGTGCTCCCTGACAAAGGCACAAACCTGTTCGTAGGTCACATCCTCTTTAAATCCTGGACAATCCCGCCTTATGGCCCTCCAGGCCGCTTCATCATTTAGGATGCTTGGATGAAGAGGCCACCTTCTGCAATGAAAGGGCTTTACAGGATGAATCCTGCAGAGGCCGTCATCCCCGTAAAATATACAGTGACCGTTTACTATCTTCATCTCCGTACAGTGTTTCTTGACCACAAGATACCTTTGAATCAGATCATCAAGATCAAGATCCATGTATTCTGCAATGGCCCTTTGTTCCTGTTCGGATACGGAAACCGTGGCCTGCCCATGACAGCAGTGCCCGCAGCATTGGCATTCAAAAACGGGCCTGTTTATTTCTTCCTGGACAGGGTTCATCTGGTATCTCCTTTTTTGTTCCTGTAAGGGACAGGGTCCTTGATTCCTGCTTCCCTGAAGCCCTTCAGCCTGAGCAGACAAGAATCGCAGACTCCGCAGGCGATTTCTTCGTCCTGGTAGCAGGACCA